>CAZPDA010000166.1:0-6999 GCA_964585115.1 uncultured Flavipsychrobacter sp. | reverse complement strand
ATTATCAATAATGGAGTGAGTGATATTACCAACTCCTACACCGCATGACAAGAATAAATTATCAGATACATCTAGGTCAAAACCACCTCTACCACCTGCAATTGAGCCTCCGTCACCAAAAGACCCATCAGGCAACGACCATCCTACCTCTGCACCAAGGTATAGGTGAAACTCATCAAAGTTAATTAGAAATGCAGGGGCTACAGTTAGCTGATAATTAATAGAGCCATATTCTACAAAAGACACTTTCAATTTGTTAGGTCCTGTTTCTGTAAGTTTATTAGTGATCTTAGTTCCACAAAAGGATGTCTCTACTCTAAAATAGTCGTGCAGATATACTGGGAAAGTTATCCCTCCAATAAATTTAGAAGCTGTGGTTTCATATAGTTCACCCGTTCGGGCAGCATGCTTCTCATCAAAGAAAGTTCCGTTGTTGAACACACCCCCTGTAGCACCTAAAGCAAGTACGGAGATAGTTTGACTGTAGGAGATGAAGGTCAATAGTATGGTTGATAATAATAATAGTGATTTTTTCATGGTGCTAATATATACTACAGGTAGCTATTCTTATAGCTCAAACACAGTATAACTCAACCCTAATAAAATACGGTAGTAAGAGAAATTTGTACTTCTATCAGTTGCAGTTACTCTACCCATTTGCCCTACATTCACACTGGCAGAGGCATTCAGGTTATCCGTCACTTCTACATCTACTCCTACTCTGCCTGCTGCCAACCAACCTGCTTTGTCTCTAGAAGACGTAGGCAATGCCAGTCCTGCTTCTGCACCTATATAGGGATGTATATCTCCTAAGTTAAAACGATAGCCGGGAGATACCGTTACCTGATAGTTTGGGTCTCCATAGTTTAGTTCACTCTCTGCCACCAATGAATATCCTGTCTGCGGGCTGGTCACTCTTTCCAGTGTATTATTAGCTACTGATGCACGTGTTACATTTGCTTCCATACGGATGTGTTTAAGCAAATACACAGTTGCCGATAGCCCAACAGTAAAGCGAGGGTCTTGAGGTTCGTACTCAAAACTATAGTAGGGATTAGGAGCATAATTGTCTTCCATTTGCCCGTTATTGAATATACCGCCAACCACACCAACGAATAACGACTGACTATAAGTAGCAGTAGCTAACAGGCTTAGTGTACATACAAGTAGTAGCTTTTTCATATTATAAAATTACGCAAAGCAGAATAAGCATTTGTAAGATAATTGTATAATTATTTACACTAACATAACACTTATATTTACGTATAAACTTCTGCTACATGCCTACCAAATTCAAGACCATAGACGAATATCATGCTGCCTTTCCTGCTGAAGTGCAGACCATACTTGCAGAGATACGCAAAACCATCAAGCAAGCCGCGCCTAATGCGAAGGAAGTGATAAGCTACAACATGCCTGCATTCAGGCAGCATGGTATATTGGTGTACTATGCAGCTTACGAAAAACACATAGGCTTCTACAGCCTGCCTTCTGGCAATCAGGCTTTTCAGAAACAACTGGCTAAATACAAACAAGGAAAAGGGTCTATACAATTCCCCATAGATGAACCTATGCCCCTGAAGCTAATAACAGACATGGTAAAATATAGACTAAAAGAAGACCAAGAGAAGTATGAAGCTAAGAAGAATAACTAGTCGTCACTTGGCAACCAACCTTCATTAAACCTATTTATGTAACCTCTTAGCTCCGTTACTCTGTCTACACCATCCAGGTCTATTACTACAATAGGCATACTTTCACTATCAATACCCTCTTTGTAAAGATCAGTCATAAAGCAAAACCAAAATGCATCGGCGAGCGATTCGTCATTATGCCATGTGGTCATTACAGTTCTTCCCTCATAGCCTTTAAACACCTCCATGGCTACAAAGCTTTCATCGAACTGGTCGTGAATTAACTCACAATACTTACCATACGCACAGAAATAAACTATATCATTTTGCACAGAAGTCTCTACAAACTCAGTAAATTTTTCAAGATCCGGTTTGTGGTCAGTTAACATAAAGCACAACCAGTGCTTATTGGGTATTGCACTTTTATAGTCTTCATAACCGACCTGCACTACCGTTCTACTGTTATGTTTACCTATATACTTTATACTACTCATTTATAACATTTACCATCACTCTTTTATCAATGGGTTCTTACCTATTGGTTTGTACGGTCCGTAGTTATCATGCCCGAAAGCTCCTATCAGGTTCAGTACCGTATCGCCCGAGTTAATAAATGTATGTGGTGTATTAGGTGGAATGTTCACTATATAAGGAGCTGTAACTGTGAAGATGCTATCTGCTATAAAATAAGTGACCGTACCATTCAGCACAATATGAGCTTCTTCGGTTGGGTGTACATGCAATGGCGGACCACCACCTACCTGCGTTTCCGTTATCACGAACGACATATCATTCATTCCATGGTGCTTACCTTCTGCTTGATACACCACTTCCCCATCACCTACGTCTATCCGCTTCATATCTTTCAGCTCTATGGTATAAGAACTACCATCACTTGGGCTACCTTCAGGCGTTTGCTCTCTACAACCTACCAATGCTAGCAGGAATAGAATTACAATGATATTCTTCATAGGGATGTTTTCGATATTGTTAGTAGTAGTTCTACAAGCAGTCTACAGTTTTGTGCTTATTATTACAATTGAATTGAGAACAAACAAGGCAGACAGACTTTGTAGTTTTCGGTTATAAGTGGTCATGCTCCGGGCGCTCGAAAGGGCGCCCTAGTCGTTTTATTTCATATAGTCATAACCGCCGGTACGCAGGTTGATGCCATGCTCTAAGTAGCACTTCATACAGGCTAAGAAGTTACCCCATCCTTCTGTATTTAGCTTCAGCCATTTGATGCCTTCTTCATTATTATCCAGCTCTCCCTCACTTACACGCACCACGGTCGCTCCATTATCTTTGGGCTCCAGCACGATGCTCACTTTGGTAGTTACACCTTTCGCGCCTTCCCATTCAAACACTACTTTTTCATCAGGCCTTGTTTCCAATACCTGTACAGCATATCGCTCATCAAATTCAGGAAACTTCCATTCCACCTCTGTACCTGCTACCATTGATCCTGTACTCTCACTTATAAAATAGCCCGACATCTTTACGGGGTCTATTATCGCTTCATATATTTCGCTTGCAGGTTTGTGTATCTGTAATGCGGCATTTATGTTCAACTTGTTCATAGATATATGGTTTTATGCAGCTTCTTCTTTAGTTTTTGACTTTTTCATAGTTTGTTTTCGGTGTTGCAGTCCCCACTCTATCATACCATCCAGCACATTGCGTATCTGTTTGCCAGATCTGGTCAGCTCATACTCTACCGTCACAGGTATAGTATCATATACCGTACGCTTCACCACACCATTCATCTCCAGGTCTTTCAGCTCTTTAGATAGCATACGCGGGGTGATACCTACCACCTCTCGCTCCAGCTCTTTAAAACGTTTCTTGCCATACAGCAACGAACCAATAATCGGCAGCTTCCACTTACCATTGAATACGTTCAACGTATCGTTTATCGCTAGCACGAATTGCGACGAACACATCTTTACTTTTTCTACATCAGACAACCTAGGCATAAGCAAAATTTTAACGCTATACTATTGTATACCGATATACCAAAGTATACCACTATACTTTCAGAAGCGAATATACGATATTTTTGCATTAGCAAACAAAGAGAAAAAATGAGCTTAGTAGAAAACTTACAATGGCGCTATGCCACCAAAAGAATGAACGGGCAAAAACTACCCGACGATAAATTACAATACATATTAGATGCTGCACACTTAGCTCCATCATCATCGGGCTTGCAACCATACTCAATATTCGTAATAAGCGATAGAGAACTATTGGAAAAGATAAAGCCCATAGCCAGCAACCAACCACAAATAACGGAGGCATCTCACGTACTGGTATTTGCAGCATGGAATGACTACTCTGAAGAGAAACTCACAGAGGTGTTCAACCGTACTACCGCCGAGCGTGGAATAGATGCCAGCATGATGGATGAATACAAAGCAAGACTTTGGGGCATGATAAGTGCAAAGGATAAGGAGTGGCACAAGAACCACGCAGACAAGCAAGCATATATTTCCTTTGGCTTGGCTATAGCCGCAGCAGCAGAGCAAAAGGTAGATGCGACACCTATGGAAGGGTTTGACAATGCCGCGCTTGATGAGTTACTGAACTTAGAAGAGCAAGGGCTACACAGTGTACTATTGCTACCACTTGGGTATAGAGACGAGCAGAACGACTGGCTGGTAAGTATGAAGAAGGTACGCACGCCTAAAGACCTGTTCTTCATCAATAAAAACTAGAATATTGGGTTACGTAGTGTTTATAGATAGAGCCGCCTCACAAGGGTGGCTTTTATTATGTCATTATTAAGCTGACCATTATCATAGTTTGGGCAAGCATACCAACATAAATTGCATAAGGTTAATACAGAAAAAAGATGACTTAATGGTTAATTAGGCTATAACGATACCTTATAGAGTTATGAAACATTTGTAACAGAACACACCGCTCAATATCGATAAGTTTGAACAACTGATTTGATAACCAAACAACATAAAAAGAAATAGATGGAAACAGAAAACACAACCGTTATGATGCCACGCATCGGCGATATGGCTCCTGACTTTGAGGCTATGACCACACAAGGACCACTTAAGTTCAGCGACTACAATAAAGATAGCTGGGTATTACTTTTCTCTCACCCTGCCGACTTCACTCCTGTATGTACTACAGAGATGTCTGCCTTTGCGCAAGAGGAAGAATACTTCAAACAACAGAACACCAAGCTGATGGGCTTGAGTATAGATAGTATACACTCTCACGTAGCATGGGTGAACAATGTGAAGAAGAACATGGGTATACTAATGAAATTCCCGATAATAGCTGATATAGACATGAAGGTGGCTAAGCTATACGGTATGCTACAGCCGGGCGAGAGTGAGACCGCTGCGGTGCGTGCAGTATTCTTCATAGACCCAACGGGTAAGATAAGACTCATCATGTACTATCCGCTGAATGTTGGTAGGAACATGGACGAGATAAAGCGTGCGCTAAAAGCATTGCAAACAAGTGACGAGCACAAAGTGGCTATGCCACTAAACTGGAAAGAAGGTGATAAAGTGATAGTACCGCCGCCAAAGACAGTAGCAGACATGGAAGAGCGTGAGCAGAGCGGGTACGAAATGGTAGATTTCTATTTGGCTAAGAAAGAACTCTAATTGTGAGACTGCGTGTTGAGAAGGCCACCCCAAAAGGGTGGCTTTTCTTTTTAGCACTAATAGACTATCAACAAGATGCTATATTTGCACCCAATTGCAACGAGATGAAGATAGAGAAGAAACACGTTGGCGTTATCTACTTAATAGGTGTGGGGCTGGTATTGGCTATCTGGTATACTAAAACACAGAGTGGCAATTACTATCAGGGAGAGGGTGAGCCATCTCCTCAGCTACTGCAAGCCTTGAGCCGTATCTTCATGTCTAAGGTCTTGTTTTGGAGTGTGTTCTTCATGTTCACTTTTCTTACCATCAACTTTGCCTATCGCCGCCGCTTTAAAAAGATGTTCATCTTTGCAGGCATATCCATACTATCATATATAGCGGGCAATATGTATACCAACCACAGGTGTGCAGCTCAATATTATACCGTGCTACAACACCAAAAGGTAGCCGCAAAAGAAATAACCAAGCCGATAAAAGAAGCGGGATACGACATAGGTGGTATACTTGCAGATAAGGTGACAGATAAGAACGAACCTTATAGATATTACGAGATACAAGGCTTAGGTCACTTGAAATACAAGCCTGCAACCAATGCTATTACTACCATCCTAAAAGACAACTCCGAACCCGACAGCACAAGAGTAGCTGCGTACCATGCGCTAAAACGTATCAACACCACCAAAAGTGTAACCATCGCCAGAGAGTTCAGAAAAGGGAAAGACCCGAACAGCAACCTCATGAGGCTGATAGATGCGGAGGAAGAGTAGACTATAGATTCACTTCAAGCGATCGTAAAACAGTCTATTACCATCTTTAGATAGATATATGATCACGTATCTATTACTACTAACATAATTACGGGTAAAAACATAATCACCCCTTACCAGGTCTATTTCTTCCCGATAATTCTCATGGTCTATTCTATCACCTACTTTATAAGTTCCTTCATGAAACAATGTTCCCATAAGTCTTGCTTTATCTGAGTCTGATATATCTACCGTTAATTCTTCAGAAAAGTCACGCAACCCATAAGAGCTTTCATAACTCACTAACCTGAAGTCGTCTTGCAGCTCTATCCCTTCTTTATCTTTTAATAGTGCTCTTGCATCCTCTTTAGAGAAATAGTTATCAGTGTCATATATAAATGAAACAGCAACAACACAGACTATTAATACTGCTACTACTAAAGAAAGGAAGACCCCAACCTTTGGAAAACCGAGAGCTTTAGGCAAAGCATAAAAGAAGTATACAACACCTATAAGTATAGCTATAACTAGGAGTAGGGCAAGAATGAGGATAAACATTGTATGAGTATGCTTTACTTATGAATATTATTAATAACAAAAACTGTGCAAGAATAATGATGCCGCTAGAACACTTTGGTAAACCCTACAAATGCTACTATGATTCCAATACTGGTCATACCATATAGCACAAAGGGCATATTGTCTTCTGTAGAGGTAGTAATGGTGAGTATACAACTCAACAAACAAGCTACAGCACCTGCCAATATGAGCATCAACCCTTGCTGACGCAGCTTGGTCATGCGCATTTTATAGGTCTCCTCCACCAGTTGTTTCACATAGTAAGCTTCATGACCGTCCTCTAAAAGTTCGGTCACTATCTGCTCCCGCTTCCTACCACGGTTGAGCAGTTCCAGTATCTTATTACTTAAATGGCTGTTGGTGCTTTGGGGCATTAGATGTAATTATTAGCAAGTACAATTT
>CAZPDA010000165.1:0-7037 GCA_964585115.1 uncultured Flavipsychrobacter sp. | reverse complement strand
TTATTATATATAGTATTAATTAGCTTTTTCTTACCTGCATCTATACTATATAAGTTATAAGCCCAACCTGTTTCCTCTACATAATCCAGAACCATATAGCTGTCTGAGTAAGGGTCTTTTTCTAAAACAAACTCAAGCATTCCTCTTCTTAGCTCATTCTTCATCAATGGTGGATACCCCCTCAACTGGTCTTTTTCTCTTTTAGTAATAGGCTTTTCTAATATTACTTCTTTACTATCTATAGCACCAGTATTCTCATTCAGTACAAACCTTTTCAATATCCTACCATCTTTCCACGCACCTAAGAAAACTACAGGCTTACCTCCAATTTCATATATACCAGCAATAGAAACTAACCCGATCCTACTATCCCATAGATCTTTTAGTTTTTGAGTCCCTATCTCATTATGAGTCTTATCAAAAACATGCACTTCTATAAGGTCAGGCAGTCGAAACTGTAGAGCAACAGTATTACCACCCTTCAACTGCAAAACTTTGGTAAAACCCTCAATATATTTGAATTCTGAGCTAGTACTTACATTCTTTGGCTGTGCAATTGCTGTTCCAAAAGAAAGCAGAATATATAAAACGGCTACAATACTATACTTCATACTATTAAACTTTGGTGCAAATAAAACACAAACGCATGCAAAAGTATAATGCAGAAGAAGTATTTATTACACAAATAACACCCGAGAGCGTAGACACACCCTTTTATAAAAAACCTATATTTTAGCGCAATGAGATTTGCTCACTATATATTTTATTGTGTTTGGCTTCATAAAAAGAATACAACTGACGGAATATTGGCAACCAGCAGAGAAGCTGCAATTGAAATATCTATCAATGTACCATCAACAAATATAGCTTTAACTTCAGGTATAATTTTTGCACTCTTTTGCAAACACTACAACATCTATGTAAATACGCTTACCATACTACCTGTAGTAATAATATCTTGGGTCCTACCTCATCACCTCATAAAACGTTATTACAATAATGATAGAATAGAATACATTCTTAATAAGTATGATGGGCAAATATCTTTCTCTAGAGCACGGCTTGTTACTTTTGCTCTAGTAATATATACTTTAGTCTCTAACCTTGGTTTATTATGGCTCGCAACAAAAGTCTATCAGTATTTCTAAAAACTAACAACCAAGAGCGTAGACACGCCCTCGGGTTAGTTTTCTAAACAAAAAATAATAACTAATTCAAACACTAATTCAGCCCAAGCGCAAAGGTGAGGGTACTCGTATTCAGGTCGGTGAGTACATCATCTATTGCAGCTTCCAGCTCCGTATCATTGGTGTGGAGGAACCATTGCTCGCCTCGCTCGCGTATCAGCTTGTCTATAGCTATGGGTAGCTTTCGGCTGTAGTGCATCGCCTCTTCGGTTATGGCGTTTACGGCACGCAGGTCTAGCAGCTCGGTAGTGCTCAGCAGGCTTAGTTCATCCATCCTTGTTATCAATTCGGCTTTGCGTTTCATCACCACATCGCCACTGTATTGTTTGTCTATATAGTCTAGCGCCATGCGTTGGCGTATGAAGGCAGGCATGTTTGCCTTAGTGCCTTCGTTGTATTCGGCAAGCAGGTCGGCACTGGTCTTTATTTGGAACTGTGCGGGCTTCACTATACGGTATGCACCCGCGCCCAAGCTATTACTATTGCGGTAGCTCAGTATATCGCGCAGCGAGTCGGTCAGCACTTTATCAAACAGGTCGTTGCTAATGGCACTAATCAGTTTGTATAGTCGCTCTTGGTCTATAGCCTTAGCCACCCCACTCTGTGCCGCGTCAGTACGTTGCAGGTGCAGGGCTTCTGTTATCAGCTCCATTATTTGCTTACACACTTCGCGGTGGTGGGTGTTTATACTCACATCCGGATTGATGACCTGTATCGGTGCACCGTCTTTCATTTGCTCTTGCGGCACTATAATACGCTGCCCCGGGTTGCGGCTTATCTGTCCGCTACCACTACAGCTATGGCAGTCTACCAGCTCTATACCACTCGGGCAGCTCTCGCACTCATGCTGCACTTGTCCTCTACCATCACATTCGGGACAGTCCGTACTTGCCTCTACTATGAATGGGTGCGATGCTTCTTTGTCTACCAGCTGCGCTGCCGAGTAGGCACTAATGAAATCATCTGCCGCAGCTTTTGCCTTACTGAAGTAGCTATCGAAGTAGCCTTGTGTGTTCCACTCGCCACCCGCAATGGTGATAGGCAGCTTACCCATCATGTGTGCATAGTAGCCCTGTGCGTCTTCTTTGGCGAGGTAATATTTTTTGTCTTGTGCCTTGTAGCTGAAACGCCATACGGTCTCCTTATCTACCCAGTAGGCAAAGCCATCGCGCAGAAATATAAGGTCGTCTTGTGTGAACCATAGCATGTCTTTGGTATTCACAAACCAGATGTCTACGTCTACCTTATCGCTCGTTTGCTCGTAGAAGGGTGCAGAAGGTATGCGCAGGAAAACCCCATTCGGGTCTTCAATAATATTTTTTAGTCCTATGTTGGACAGGTAGCCTATGATGTCGTAGCCCGAAAAACGGTTCTGCCACACATAAGCATGGTCTTGCGGGTCGGTCAGCTCAAGAGTGTAGTTAGCATCCTGAAAAATAGCTCCTTGTACCACGCCCGTCACTTGCCCAAAGGGTGCTTTGGTCAATGGCTTGTATTGACTGAAACGCCAGTTGCGTGTTGCCTCACTCTCGCGCGGGTGTCGGCTCATCAGGTAGTTATCAAAGATGTATTGATACTCCTCTCCGTGATAGTTGGCAGGGTATACCATTCGCCCCGTATTCAGGTCTCTGAAGCGCGGGCAAGCCCCTGTGGTATGCAGGCTGATGCCATAATATACATTGCGCCAGCGTTGCAAACGCTCCGTCATCTGCTGTGGTAGTTTGGCGGTCTTATTCAGTATCGCTAATACTTCTTTCAATTGCATAGTGGTAGATAGTTTATAGTTAATGGCTGGCAGCTCACGGTCTTGTCCTTCTCACTACAGGACGCCTCACTCCGCTATTGCACCTACGTGCGTGCCGTGCCTACTGCCAACCGTTCAACTATTTTATTGATGTTGTTTGTTTATAAAAAGGTAGCCTTGCTTAGCTGCTTACGGGCATCTATCATCAAGACTATAGCACACCGGAACACTCATTCAGGTAGAAGATATCATCAGCCGTAGTAAGCTCTGGTGTATTGAAGTCTAACGGGTCTCCTTTGAACTCCAACTGACCTTTCTTTATCTCTAAGATGTAAGAACTACCACCACTACCCTGACGCTCATACGCTAGGAATACATCAAGGCTGGCTTCCATTGGTTTACCGTTCTCATCTCTAGGCACTACTACCGTACCATCGCAGAAGACGAACATATAACGCATCATAGCGCGCTTGGTCTTCTTGTCTTTCCAGAAGTCGTAATCGTAGAACAGGTTAGCAGGTGCAGCAGGCGATTCTGTAGCTGCTGTCTCTATCGCTATCCTGTCTTGGAAGGTGATGATACGGCTGGTAATGATACGTTCACTAGGGCGGCAATCAGCTATCTGCAATTCCTCGAAAGAGGGGTCTTGCACTTCTATGTTTGCCAAAGGGCTACTGAAGGTCAAACTGTTTGTTGTTACCAGTGGTTCTATATCTACACAGGTGAAAGGTGTAGGTAATGCTACATCGCAAGGGAAGAACCCTATGCGGTCAATACTTCTTTTGCGCACTTTCAGGTCACAACCACCGGGTGCATTTGGGGTAAGTGTGATGCTGGCGCAATCTGCCGGACAAAATGCCATTGTAAATAAAAGTTTAAAGGTTACCACCTCATCCCCTAAGAGGTGGAGAATAAAAAACATGTTTTCATAGCAGCAAGGGGGCTGCTTGTAGGCTACGGTGTTGAATAGCTGTAGCTAAGGCTATGTATTCTGGCAGGAATATTTTTTATGGTTATGGTAATTGCGGATATTCAGGTCCCGTCCTTACCAGCTTCAGGTCCATACGTCCATGTGTGCCACAGACATCTGTTACAAACACTACATAGTCTGCCTCTTCCTGACCTGCTAGCATATGTGGGTTCAAGCGTTTCTTCAGCTTAGTTGCTGTTGGTGATATGGGTATAGTACCCGTAAAGTTATCACCACCCAAACCACCTAAGAACTGTTGAGAATAATTGAGCCCCAGTTGCGTAGTAGGTGGGCTAGACTGTGCGAAGGTGACCACCAAGAAGAAACCATAGGTACCATCGGGCAGTAGCTCTTCTACAATGTTTGCCGTAAGCCCCGTCATGCCATTACACGGAGGGTCGGGAATCATTATCAGGTCGTTCACATGGCATTGTTTGGTTCTGCCATTGCATAGCTGCGCTTGCACATACAGTATGCCCCCTACGTTTGCCGTAGGTATCTTTATAATGCCCGATGCCGATAGCCCATTGTACTTAATGGTCTGTGTGCTACCACCTGCTGGTGTCCACTGCACCTCCCAGCCACATGGAGGGTCGGTATAGCCGGGAGGCAAGGTGTAGGTTATCGCTATGTAGTAGAGTCCGTTATCTTCTACCAGCTCAGAGTTGAAGCTGATACATTCATACTCTCCCACTACAGTAAATGTTCGGTATACTGCGGTGCACTCCGTAGCATCTGCATTCACAAGTATGAACTCCATTTGATAGTCGCCCTCGGTAAGCCCTGTCAAGGTAAACGGCAGGTTAGACCTTGTGGTGTATCCGCTCCAGCTACCACCCGGTAGTTGTCGGTGTCTTTCTTTAAAGTATTGCCCTGCGGTGAGTATAGGTGCAGGTATCTTCACGGTAATATTTGCCATAGTGTTTAGGTTGCTATTGGTGTTGCATTGGCAGTAGCATATACGCTATCTGCATGGTTGGTTGCGGTTGCTTTTAGTCTGTAGTAATAAGTGTTACCATTGCTCACATCTGTATCCGTATAGCCTACAGTGCTATTGGTGTATAGTGTAATGAGGTTGGTAGTGAAGGCTGCATCATCTGCACGCTCCAGGGTATAGCTATCGGCACCGCTTACACCGTCCCAATCTAGTGACACTTCTAAATCTGCGGGAGTAGCTGTAAAGTTTGATGGTGCAGGTAGTATGGTAGTATTTACCGTTAGTTCCAGTGGTGTACTTGCTACACCATCACAGCAGTAGCGCGTTATTTTGAACTGGTATTCGATGTCATCATCAAGGTTGCTTACTACCACAGGTGGCTCGCTAAAGGTCTGTGTTGTCCAGTAGGTCTCTCCTGTTATTCGGTACGATACTAAATAGCTGTTCGTACATAGTCCTTCATCATTGTGGTCGGTAATAGGTATGGTTACTTTTCTTGCCATTGTTCTATATGTTATAGGTTAGGTTATTGAGTGTTATTGTTACATCGCTGGCTGTAGCTGCTGTGGAAGCACCGCTATATCTTATCATACCAAACTCATCTATGGTTATGTGCACATCCTCGGGTAGGTTGCTATTACCACTGTTCAATACGGCTTGTACGGTTGGTCTTGCAGCACCTCCTATCACACCTATGATGTCTGAAGGGATAGCAACAGGTTCGCCAACGGCTTCAGGGTCTTCTGCTATCTGGTCATTTACCACTTTGATGCTAAAGGTTACTTGGCCGTTCCATACACTTGCTTCTGTAGCCAAAGCATCTTCCTCCCAATCTCCAAAGCCGGTAATGCTTACCTCTTCCGGCACGATGGCATCTACACTAAAGCTGTTCATCTCAGGTATATCACATACTGCTAGCTCATTAATAATATCTCCCACAATAGGTATGGCACAATAGGCAGGTTGCACGGCGCACACATCGTTATAGTCGTTCACCACCAGTGGCAATAACTGATTTGCCAAAGTAGGTTCATCATAATAAATACTAGCTGTCATTGATTTATCTGAGGTTACCGTAACGATATGCTGTACCGTACAGTCTAACGACTCTGTGCTCACTTCATTTATTGCAGACACTCCGTCTCTTGTTCTCAAGTAGTCTTTCAGCCCCTCGTAGTTGTTAGCCACTTTTACTCTTTGCTCATCATAAAAAGCACCGCCTTGATAACCTTGAGGTATAGCGAACAACAGGTTACTACCATCGGGGTTAGTTGCTTTGTTACATGCAGGTGCACAGCTATACAGTTGTCGTTGTGTGCAGTCTTGCAAGGTAGCCGATAGTTTAAATAGCTCGAAACAATTACTTACCTGACTGAAAGGAGTATCGCCTGCGTACTCATATCTTTTGCTCTTTCCATAGTCATCTACATAAATATATTTGGCATGTAGTTGGCTCTCTATCTCATACATCTTCCATTCGGGGAAAAACTCAAAACCTTCTAACTGATATACGGGTGTACTCTCTGCACTTTGCAGCCTACAGTTATAACTTATCTCTCTGCTTATCTCTCTGGGCTTGCGCACTACTCGTCCTTTAAAGGTGCTCACCTTTACATACTGAAAGTTGGCAGTAGTACCACTCAACGTAGTATCAGGCACTCCGTAAAACACTCCTGTGAAGTTGTCGATACAGTCGAAAGAAGAGACCAAGCGTATCAGAGGCTCACCACATGCACCAGTTGGCGGCGCTGGAGTAACCGGCGTGAAGACACCCGGCACTCCTGTACCTGTTGGGTTGCCCGGTGTAAAGACCCTATCGTCTATACCTTCGGTAGCGGTACCTGTACCACTGCCGCTACCCCCACCTATCAACAAACCATCTTGGTCTATTGAAATATTCTTTGCCACATCGCAACAGTCGGTTTGGCAATAACGCTCGGTGTATTTATCAAACAGGGTATGTGTCTGCCCGTTTACATTACCCGTCACTACTACTCTAAGTATATAACAAGCATGTTGGCACATGGCGGGTGTATAAGACTTCAACCTCGCATTGAAGAAATGATGGTTTAGACCATTTACACTGACCTTACCAAAATAGTATTCAAAATAAGTGGTAGCATCTTCATACTGCGTTACACCATCGGCACTGTACACATAGAATTTAATAGTGTAGCTGCTTACTGAGCTGTCTAGCGT
>CAZPDA010000164.1:0-7065 GCA_964585115.1 uncultured Flavipsychrobacter sp. | reverse complement strand
ACATGGCTGTTAACAGTTTCTTAATTTTTTTTGGGTTGAATTGTCTATAACCTTAGATTTGCCATACTAATGTCAATATTTTTACATTAGAGAGAATACATTTTAGTATTAGTTCCTATTACAAAATTAAAACTTCGTACTGCCTATGTCTATGCGTCAGCTAAAAATCACGAAATCGATAACGAATCGTGAAAGCCAGTCTCTTGAGAAGTATTTACAGGAAATTGGGAAAGTGGATCTTATTACCCCTGAGGAGGAAGTTCAATTAGCTATAAGAATTAAACAAGGCGACCAAATAGCTTTAGAAAAGCTAACAAAAGCCAACTTACGATTCGTAGTATCCGTAGCTAAGCAATATCAGAATCAAGGGTTATCATTAAGTGACCTTATCAACGAAGGAAATCTGGGACTGATCAAAGCTGCACAGCGTTTTGATGAAACAAGAGGTTTCAAATTCATCTCTTATGCTGTATGGTGGATCCGTCAGTCGATACTACAAGCTCTTGCCGAGCAATCTCGTATCGTACGTTTACCACTTAACAAAGTGGGCCTATCCAACAAAATAAGCAAAGCCTACTCTCAACTAGAACAAGAATATGAGCGTGAGCCTTCTACAGAAGAGCTAGCTGACATTCTTGAAATAGGAACAGAAGAGGTTGAAACAACTTTAGGTGTTGCAGCTCGTCACGTATCTGTAGATGCACCATTTGTAGATAGTGAAGACAATACTCTACTTGATGTATTGGAAAACCCTAACTCAGACTCTGCTGATACAGACCTTGAGCATCACGATTCTCTACGTTGTGAAATAGAGCGTTCTCTTAACACGCTAACTGAGCGTCAGCGTGATGTTATCAAACTATACTTTGGTATTGGCGTTGAACATCCTATGAGCTTAGAAGATATTGGAGAGAAATTCTCACTTACACGTGAGCGTGTACGCCAGATCAAGGATAAAGCGATCACTAAACTACGTACAACAACTCGTTGTCAACTATTGAAATCATACCTTGGTAACTAGTTTTACCATTAAACCAAATAACAAACCCCAACTTTACGGTTGGGGTTTTCTTTTTCTACTTATTGACCATCGTGCTTCCAATCTTTCTCGGTCTTCCACGTTCATTCTAGGCTCTCCACTATAATAGCCAGCTTCATTTCTTTGACGATAAGCTTCATATATCGTTACCGCACAAGCTACTGAGATATTTAAGGATTGGATCATACCTACCTGAGGGATAAGAAAATCACCATCACTTAGCCCTCTAAGCTCTTCTGATATACCTGTTTGCTCGTTGCCAAATACCAGCGCTGTAGATAGCTTCATATCAAGGCTATACATAGATACTGCTTTATCAGACAAGTAAGCACAATAAATATTGTCATACTTCTTCCTTACTGTCTGCATGCACTCCTCTACATTATCAAAATGGTGAGCATCTAACCACTTAGCGGCACTTGAAGAGCTCTTTTTACCAAACTTTCTATGCTTCTTGAATACGGTATTGATAACATATATCTCATGAATACCGATAGCATCACAGGTACGCATGACCGCAAATATGTTATGCGGGTCTTCAACATTCTCTATAATCACAGTAAGGTCAGGCTGCCTGTTATTCAAGACAGTTGTTATTCTATTTTTCCTTTCAGGTGTCATATGCACCATAAAAATAGAAAACCGTAATAAAAACTTGTTGACTTATTATTTGATATGAGCCTTTAGTTCATTAATGAATAGCTCCATATGCTCTACCTCAACGTGATCCATCACAACTATTTTATACCAGTTAGTAGCACTACCATGAGAATCTGGCACTAAACCATATTTATGAGCAAGCTCCTTTGGCACATACTTAGACTTAATGGTAATGATATTCATTTTAGGATAGCGGAAATACTCCACTCCAAGGTCGTCTAGCTGACGACAACACCAGTCTGTTCTGTATAATAATTTATGGATCTTCTCAAACCAACCATGCTGCCCATAGGTCATTAATATCATCCAAATAGCAATAGCATTTGCCCCTGAACGGCTACCACTCAGAGTGATATCCATACCGTTTACATACTGAGCTTCTTCAGTATAGGCATATTGCATATAGTCCTTGCGAACTAAGAAAATACCTGTGCCGTAAGGAGCTTGTAGCATCTTATGTGCATCAAGTGTTACAGAGGTCACATTCGGGTTGCTAAAGTTGACATCTGAGTCGGGAGTACTGATCGGATATATAAAACCACCAAATGCACCATCTAAGTGCATCTTATAGGTCAGCTCATTGGCTTCCATGCAGTCTGCATAAGTATTCGGGTCATCTACACTACCAAACATAGTGGTTGCCATATTCGATATTACTATAAAATACTTGACACCATCTGCTATAGCTTCTTTTACAGTTTTATCTAACTCATGCTTATTGATAGCACGGGTATCAAAGTCGACAGGAGCTTCATACCATTCTAAGTTTAGCAGGTTTGCAGCCTTGGCAATGGAATAGTGTGTATCTGCAGAGCCTATCAATGCTACCTCATGTTGCTTAGCACCATGCTCTTTTTTAAAGTAGTTCCTATATACCCACGCAGCCTGAATATTAGCTTCTGTACCACCTGCCGCGACGTAACCATCGCAAGAGTTCTCTTCTGCTTTAAGCACGTCTACAGCCAGCAATTCTATCACCTCTTTTTCTATATCCTGAGTACCTTTAAAGAAGTCTTCCGAATCACCAAGTGTATGGCAGCCTATATGGTTAGGATTATATACATAAGTACGTAATAGCGGTGCATCTTTAAGGAAAGGTGCTTGGTCATAGAACACATTGCCATCTAGCCTTGATGCGGGAACACCAAGTGATATTTTGTTCTTGTAATCAATATTTTCGCTAAGCGCTTTAGTAATACGAGCATCTTGCTGCTCATGAGTTAACTTCTTCCAGTATTTCATCACTTTGCATTTTCTGCTGCAAAGCTATTTTTATTTCTTCAGTCATTCAATGGATAATGAAAAATAACCTTATAAACTATTACCCTTCACTACCCACTTCTTCTTGGTTGTTGACTTCAGCCATATTTTCATAAGCAATAATAGATACCAGGCCTTCTGAGAAGTCTACCATTTCATTTACATTGCTAGGGCGGGCAATACGCAACTGCTTGAATATCAATAAAGAATTACCACTTGACTCGATATGATAATGTTCGTTCTCTTCTAGATAAGCTATAAGTTTCGTGCTACAGAAAGACCTTATCACTAATTCATCCTCACCTTTTAATACCATCTCTTTCGAGAACTGCTCATGATTTTCAAAATCTATATCACTTTGTCCTTTTATAGACATTACCCTATCAAATATCTTATCTATGATACCTTCAGGCTCAATACTAAAGCGAGGAATATCAAAAGGAAGCTCTATGACCTGTATTGTAGAATGAAAAACCTCCATTGATAAGAGCGCACCTTCGTCAAAGGTTACATCAGATATATTCCATTTCACCTTTTGCCCACCAAACTCGTAGTTCCCGGTAATAGTATTAGACAAATACTCAATTGGTCTTGACTCAAAAAAGTGGAACTCTTGCAAATGATATATATCCCAATTTATCTCATGACGAAAAGCCCAATCGTTCTCATATGCTATCTGCTTCAAGCTTTGCTCTCTTGAAGACAACCTATGTGGTATAGGAGCTGTTTGACTTTTAAGTGCAAAGTGGTGTCCTGTAGAGGCTACATGATGTTCTTCACCGGTTATATCTACAGTACCCCCTGACAGGATGTGTGAGCGCTTAAAGTCATCAATGCTCTCTAATACTGTTAGGTCTATTAATCTAGCTGTAGAAATGTTCACCTTAAGATGTGCGCCTTTAGGCACTTTGTCCAACATCTTCTTAAGGTTCAGAATCGTTAAAAAGTTTGCTACACCTTTAACTTTAAGCTCATAGTTATTCTCATCTTTTTGATCTAATCTACTCCCAGGCCTGAATACCATTGAGAAGAATACCGATACCGGTACACGGGCTAACAATATATGCACCCCTAATGTGAGCAATATACCCCCTACTACACCCCAAAGTAAACTGGTATAGAGTGTAATGACCAATGTACCCATCAAGAATAGCAACTGTTCCATTCCCTGCTCATAAGAGTGAACGTACACTCTTGGAGCAGTGAGTTTAAACCCTGAGAACACAAGAATTGCAGCCAAAGCTGCTAAAGGAACTTTTTCTATTGCTGGAGCTAAAAGCAAAACAAATAATAATAATAACGCTCCGTGGAAGAAATTTGACCAGCGCGTCTTAGCATTATTATGAATATTAACGGTACTACGCACAATTACAGTAACTATTGGCAAACCGCCTAATGCACCAGAGATCATTGTACTTAAACCAACTGCTACAAGGTCTCTATTAAGGTTCGTTTTACGCTTATATGGATCAAGCTTGTCTACTGCTTTGGTACTAGCTAACGATTCTACTGTATTGATAAGTGTAATAGATATTACTGTCAACCAAAAAGTGGTCTTGTGCAACATGCCAAAGTTTGGATGAACTATGCTATCTAATATATTATCAGGGATACCACTTACTAATAGGTCAGGACCTACTGCATAAGAACTACCCAATAGAGTCATTTGGTGCTCGTATGAAAAGCCAAACAGGTACACAAAAGGAATAGCAATAATCAACACCCACATTGGTGCGGGTAGAATATGGAATAACTTATAACTGATTCTTGAGTGGAATATTAGCAACAACATACCCAACAAAGAGATAATTGCTACAAAAGGATTGAAATTCTTAATATTCCTGAAAACATCTAATAACGTGCCTACCATATTACTGGCATCGGAAGATGTGCCTAACGCTACATGTAACTGTTTAGCAACTATAATAATACCAATAGCTGCAAGAATACCTTGTATTACTGATGAAGGAATAACCTCAGCAAGACGACCTAACTTTAGTAGACCTAAAATAACTTGCAATCCACCGGAAATGACAAATGCAGCCAACACATAACCAAACGTATTACCAGAGCCATCGTTAAGGTTGGTCATTGCTATGAGCACTAGTGCTATAAGCGAGTTACCTGGCCCATTGATACTTACATGACCACCTCTTATGAACGTTGTAACAAAACCTGCAATGATTGCAGACATTAGTCCCGACATGGCAGGTGCATTTGCCGCAATTGCGATACCCAAAGCTAATGGCATAGCTACTAAGGCTACACTTACTGCTGCGATGAGATCATTACGCCAATTTTGCTTTAATCCTTTGAACCAATCATACGGGACATTCTGATTAATCATACACGGTTGCTATTGATGTTAAATATAAATATAAGCAAACTCCTGAAAATGAATTTCATATGAAAACAAAGCAATATTACCTGTCTGTAAAATATTCGATCTATATCTCGGACAACACTTTACTAGCCAAACGTTTAAAGGAAACTGAATTCTTTTCTAGCTGACACTCAAGTACTATTTTAAGTTCATTTTTTAGGTCTGAATACTTTTTTACCAACTTGTATAATACGCTCAATGCGTTTGTTTTAATGTGTACACTTACTTTAGGGTCTTGTATCCATTTAAACAATAAGTCAATAGCTTCTCCCTCATGTTGTTCAGGCACGCCACAGTAGTTCCAATACTTTGAAAAAGAATATTGAAAGTTAGGGATGGAGGCTTTATCCTTTAATTGAAATAAGTATGGTAATGTCTTGTAAAGCTTTGCAGGGTCAGCCAACGCTATGTCTGACAACAACCACGAAAAGCGGGTTGCAATATTCTTGTTCTCATACAGCAAGTCACACAAACCGATAACGTCAACATCATCATCAATTACACGCTTAGCCCAAGCTTGGCGGTCTGAGCCATTACCAGTTGCCAACTCTAATAACAGCTCATTATATAATTCTGTGTATTTCACTCTATGAAAATACATTTCCCCTATTTCTTGACCAAAGTCAATGAATTGAGGTAGCTCCTGGAACTAGCTTTGCAACATCAAAAAAACAATAACTAAAACTATAACTAATGACAACAGTAATTGAAAAAACAACTATCAGAAATGCAAGACTTACAGGGCTACTCTATTTAATCATCATCATTTGTGGTCTATTTACTGAAATGTTTGTACGCGGTACAATGGTAGTAGCAGGAGATGCTCTTACTACAGTTAACAATATTAAGGCAGGCGAAGGTGTGTTTCGTATAGGATTTGTAAGCGACCTGATAATGGTAATAGCAGACATAGGTGTAGCGGTTCTATTCTACCTACTGTTAAAACCAGTCAACAAAACATTATCAATGCTCGCTGCAATATTTCGTCTGGTACAGGCTACTATTATAGCCATAAATCTTATCAATCACTTTGCAGTGATACTGCTAATTAATGGGACGAATCCAGAATTCATTCAAACTCAAACCATGTTCTATATAGAAATGCATACCTATGGTTATTTGATAAGTGGTGTATTCTTTGGGTTAAGTTGTATTGTGCTAGGGTATCTATTCAGCAAGTCAACGTTATTCCCTAAGATACTAGGCTATATGATAGCAATTGGTGGTGCCGGATACCTTATAGACTGTTTCACTAACTTTTTAGCACCTCAGTATGGTGACATTACAGAAGTGATCGTTCTTTTCACCGCAGTAATAGCAGAACTAGCAACGTGCTTATGGTTGTTAGTAAGAGGAGTAAAAAGAAGATAAAAAACAAAAAAAGCCCCTTTAAAAAGGGCTTTAAATAGCTAAAAGCCAATATGTTTATCAAAGCATGTCCACCCACATCACCTTGTATAATCTATTGTTTAGTTTAGCTTATCATTATAAATACTTAATCTATGAAAACCTAAAATAAATTACCTTAATGTTTAATTATTGATTGGAACTAGCCATTCATTGGGAAGTATTATTGTGTTAGCTTTGTACAAATCCTTTTCAATAAAGTAGAACTTAAAATATTCACAAGGTTTTTCTAGTTTAGTTGAATATTCTTTTTGCCTCAAAGACCTTATAAAAAACTTAGACTGTTTTTCACTAAGTACATTATAATGTATTAACT
>CAZPDA010000163.1:0-7113 GCA_964585115.1 uncultured Flavipsychrobacter sp. | reverse complement strand
CCTATTAAGGATGATGATGGAATAACGCACCACCTGTGGACCTATGAGGATATTACAGAGTTAGTGAAAAAACAAAATCAGTTAAGAGCACAACGTACTTTTCTAGAGAAAGTACTCAATGAGATACCCGCAGATATAGCAATATTCTCTCCTGAGCATAAATATTTATTCGTTAATAAGTCAGGCATTAAAAGTGAAGAAGTTAGGGAATGGATAATAGGTAAGGATGACTACGAATATGTGGCGTATCGTGGCTACGATAAGTCTTTAGCTGATAAAAGAAGAGAGCGTTTTGACCAAGTAAAAAATAGCCGTGAATCTGTTTCGTGGGTAGATGAAGTACCGAGACCAAATGGCTCTACTGATTATATATTACGCATTTACTATCCTTACATCAATGATGATGATGAGCTGGAGTTGGTAATAGGTTATGGCGTGAATATCACAGACCAAAGGTTAAAGGAACAAGAAGCTGCACAAGCGAAAGAGCGTTTTTCATCTATGGTCTCTTCTCTTAAGGATGGTGTGTTTCAGTGCGATTTTGATGGTAATATTGTCACAGGAAATGATACCATTCGTACAGTAATAGATGATGTAATACCAATTGAGGAAGGTAAACCTGCTAATATCTTTGCTATAGTTCACGATGAAGATATTGACAAGTTGATGAAAGGAGCTGACGAGCTTAGAAGAACTAAGATACCGCAGCGTGGAGTCGTAAGGCTAAAACCTAATAGGCAAGGGGAAATAAAATATGTAGATAGCTACGTATGGCTGCAAAATGATGTAGATCACGGCGTGCTATACACAGGACGTATATCAGATATTACAGAGCAAATGCTCAAGCAAGAGCAGATGAAGAAAGTGATAGAGAAGGAGAAAGACTTAAACCAGCTTAAGTCTAACTTTATACATATTACTTCTCATGAGTTGCGCACACCGCTATCCGTTGTGCTTTCTTCGGCTGAGATATTGGATATGATATTGAATATGGATGAGGCTGACCGCCCTGATGATGTAGACCCAAAACAGTTTACTGATAGTATAGCCAAAGAGGTAAGGAATATTACAGACATCCTTAATGAGATGTTGATGGTAAGCCGTATAGAAAGGGGCGCATTGCAATACCGTCCTGAACCTATAGATATAGGCTACTACCTGAATGCAATAGCTGAAGAACAATATAGCCCCTTTGAAGATGGGCGTACACTTAATGTAGATGTGCAGCTAAAAGATAGTAAGGCATTTATAGATATTAAGCTGATGCGCCATGCTGTAGCCAATTTGTTGAATAATGCCTTTAAGTATAGCAAGGGTAAAGAAGCCCCAACTCTTAAGGCCTCTAATTGTAAGGATGGTAGTATCTGTATTGAGGTGACAGATCATGGTATAGGTATACCAGAGGCTGATAAAGAGATGCTGTTCAATTCTTTTTTCAGAGCATCTAATGTGGGCAACATATCGGGGAACGGTATTGGGCTAATGGTTGTAGATCATGTAATGAAAGTACATGAAGGAAAAGTTGAGGTGAAAAGTAAGGTAAATCAAGGAACATCCTTTACCTTAGTGATACCCAACAAGACAACCCAATAGATGACCACCCAGAAGATCCTAGTTGTAGAAGACGATGCTCGTATAGCATCTGTAATGCAAACGATATTTAAGCTCAATAAGATTGATGCTGACGTCGTTAATAGTGGTGAAGCTGCAATAGACATCGTTAAAGAGAATTCATATAGTCTTATCATTAGTGATGTTATGCTGCCCGGGCTTGATGGGTTTGATGTGTTGAAAGAAGTAAAGGCCGACCCGAAAACAAAAGATATTCCATTTTTATTTCTTAGTGCCTTTGCTGACGATGCAGATGTACTGAAAGGGTTACAAGCAGGTGCTGATGATTATATTACCAAGCCATTCACGGCTAAGGGTTTGGTAGAGGTGGTAAAGAGGTATTTGGACTAAAGCCATTTATGCAAATAATAAAATAGTAAAAGCCACAGTATATACTGTGGCTTTTATCATTAAGCAAAGAGATGAGTTCTATTGCTTAACATATGTTTTAGTAACAGTAGTGCCATCATTCATAGCTATCTTGAATGAGTAGATACCGTTAGGCAGTTTAGAGATATCAATAGCAGTAGTAGACTGGTCGATATTCTGCTCTGCTACAACCTTACCATCTGCACTATACACGGTTAAGTGGCTTCCCGCTAAAGACTTTACTGCACTTACAGCTACTTTCCCATCACCCGGGTTCGGGAATATCTTTAGTCCGTTAACGTCAGTAATGTCTGCTGTAAGCGGTATCGCTCTCCAGTTTTCTTTATCTGTAGATATGTAGAACTGTGTGCCATCAGGCTGTACAGGCTTGTTGCTACCTTGTAGCATACCTTGTGGCTGAGCAGATAAGTAGTACTTATATTCACAATCTTTATAACAGCAGTTAGTTACTGTACGTGTGATGATATAGCACTTGCTGGTAGAGAACTGACCAGGAGTACCACTACCAGGCACACAACAATAGCCAGGGAAGTTAGTAACATACGGGTTCCACCCATAGGTCATAGATGTACCTCCAATAGGAGACCAGTTGCTACAATTCGCTTCTGTTACATTCCATGTGACGTTGAACCCTGACGGTAGCGGGTTGGTCAACGCTGTAGCTGTAAGTGTGATGTTAGTGCCCGATGTAGAAGTAGACACATCAAAACCACAATAACTACTTGGCATAGCTTCCTTCTTACGAAGTGTGAAATCGTCAAAGGCTACATCATTACCATCACCTATTCCTCCTTCGTTTAGGAATACACGAACATCGAGTGTTGATGAGTGAGGAATAACAGTGTACGATATTTTGGTCCATCCACAATTCTCTTCATCATCTTCACAGCCACCTTCTATTATCTCAGCTTCAGAAATATCTACAAATAAGTTCTCTCTATTGAAGACATCAAAAGAACATTGAGGTAAGTGTTGGTAATACATACAGAACATATACTCTTCACCTTCTTCTACTTCTATTTGTCTTTGCTCATATACTATAGATACTTGTGGCGTGTGTGTACGACCATTCACTACCATAAAGCGACCTTTACCATCTTCGCAATAAGTATGGTCTAGTATATTCCAACAGTTACTTACGGTTGTTGCCTCATCAGTAGTTACTACAGAGTACATTCCTTCTGATACAGAGCCCGGGTAGAAAGAACCTTGATAAGTATATGATCCGGTAGTAAAACCTACATTGCCTAATTCAAAACTACCGTTTAGCAACAGGTTCTCATTGTCTAGATCGTCACAACAGCCGCGTGTTGGTACATCGTCAAACTGTGTTTGCGGGCTACAGATAGCAAACTCATCAAATGCAAGACCTACGCTACGGGTAGGGTCTCCTATGTATTCAAATACGATGTAGTCAATAGGGTCTCCGCCTAGGTCCACTTCCCAATATGAAGCCTGTCCATCACCTCCTATCAAGTTTACTTGTGGGCTTGGTGGGGTAGGGTCGTATGCTGTATAGTTTGGAGACAGCACATATACAGTTTGCACCGCACCTCCTACACCATGCGCCGTTACAGACCAGCCTTCTTGGACGGTACCTGTACCATCTACATCCATCAGGAAGCCTGATGCTTTAGTACACTCAAGGTCGTGATAGTCTACAAAAAGAGGGTCAGGATTTTGTCCGGGCCCATCAGGGTCGTCAGTGATCATCCAGCAGCCTATGTCTTTTAGGTCTGTAGGTTTATCTGCCGATACACTGTTGGGTTGCGGACAGTTTGGATTGCTGTAAGAGAAAGTGGTAGAACTGGCCCAGGCAATCATTGGGTCGCCTACTTCCGCTACAGTAGGAGCAGGCCCACCAAGTGAGCCCATGTGAAACGTAATTTGATACGCACACATAAAGAAATTATTGTCTAGTGGATCCCCCTCATTTTGAGCATAAGGTCCGCAGCCTAAAACACCGCTAGGCTCGGGCTCAAAGTCTATAAGGTTAGGATTTGTTTGCGCACTGGCAAATAGTGTGCCTGCAATCAATGCAGACGTTAAGAGCATCTTCTTCATGATAGATACATTTTTATGGTGATTAAAAAAAATGACGTTTTCTTATCGGGTATAGAGCGACAGTAATGCCGGATAAGGTTGTGGAAGACGCAGACAGATAAATAAAATGTTAATACAAACTTACAAGCTTGAAATGACAAATGGTAGGGTGAAAACACCCATTTTATTTGTAATGTTTGTTGGGTTGGATTTAATAATAGAAAAGGTGCTACAGGATTACCTGTAACACCTTTTTAGTTGAGCGGTCAAGTTAGTTATTGCTTGACATATGTTTTGGTAACGGTTGTGCCATCATTCATAGATACCTTGAATGAGTAGATGCCGTTTGGAACCTTAGATAGATCAATACTTATGTTGTGTTCATTGTTTATATGCTGCTCTAGCACTACTTTGCCGTCAGCACTATATACTGTTAGTTGAGCATTTTTTAGTGATGCTTGAGTGTTTATAGTTACACGACCATCACCCGGGTTAGGGTATACCTTAAGGTTGCTATCTTTAGCGTCATTGATACCGCCACCTGTAGGCTTCCCGGCATCATGCTGCACCCCACCTTCGCCAATTGTGATCTCGTACACACAATCTTTGTAGCAGCAGCTAGTGACATTTCGAATGATGCGGTAACATCTGTTCATGCTTAAAGGACCATACCAGCTAAAGTCAGTAAAGTAAGGATCACCGTTGAAGGACATTTCTGTGCCAGGAATATCTAAGCCTGTATTACAATCTACCTCTACTATTGTCCATGTAACATCAAAGCCAGCCGGCAGAGGATTATAAGAAGCCGTAGCAAAAATGGTCATCTCTGGTTCGTGGTACTCTATCTCTATCTCAAAGTGACAATACTCTTCAGGCATATCGGCCTTCTTTCTTAGGCTAATGTCATCAAACGCAACATCGTTACCATCACCAACAACACCTTCGTTCAGCAATACATTGATGTTGATAGTGCTGCTGTTAGGTATGATGGTATATGATATTTTTGTCCATCCGCAATCGTCCTGACCTTCGTCTTCGCAATCACTTCTTACTATAGACTCTTCATCGACACCTTCAAACACTACGTTGATGTTACTAGGGTCAAAAGCATCGAATGCACATTGTGATAATTGCTGATAGTACATACAGAAGATATACGGTTGTCCTTCTTCTACTTCTATCTCTGTCTGCTCATACACATTGGCATAACTACCGGATATATTTGTACGTCCGTTTATCAGCATCATTCTTCCTTCGTCTGCAGTACAAGTAGTATGGTCTGCAATATCCCAACAGTTGCTTATTGTGTTTGCCTGCGCGCCATTACCTATAGTATACTGACCTACGGTAACAGAGTTTGCTGCTATGACAGGTTGGAATATGTAGTCGCTATTAAAGCCAGTATTGCCACTTTCAAAGCTACCGTTTGGTATTAGGTTCTCATTATCCAGCTCGTCGCAACAGCCTCTTGTTGGCACGTCAGGTGCTGCTGTTTGCATACAGAACTCGTCAAACATTATAAACTTCTTTTTGTAAGTAGCGCTAGGTGTTGGGCTACGTGTTATCATGATATGAGTGATGCCGCTAGATGGTAGAATGTTTGAGTTGAAAGTAAAACTTACGTTCTGCCAATTTTGGTTCAGGCCAGCAGGTGTGGTGATAATACCTAGTAGAACCACTTGTACACCCGGTGTGCTCCATAGAGAAACATCAGCAGGAGCGTATAGGCTGGTGAATGTGTTTGTTGCCAAAGCATTGGTGGGATTGTATACGCCATACACCGCTATGTCTATTGTACCCGAAGGGTCGCTGTGGCAAGATGCTGCCATTTTGCAATTGAATGTATAAGAACCACTACTGGCAGCTATAGGGGTTGTTAAGATGTTATACATCTGCTCTCTATACGTAGCATTGTAAGATGTATTGGAGTTTTGTATCCACATACCTGCGTATACTCCTCCTGTGTTGGGAGAAGGAACGGTACTGCCACATAGTGAAAAGCCTGAGCAAGATATATCAGCATTGCTTGGCCCTAGACCTGTAGTGAATACCGAGCCCCAACCCGTTGCTAAGTTGATGTCTCTGTCTATACTGGTTTGAGGGTTTCCTGTGATAGATTCAAAGTCTCCATTGGTGAACCTGTTGCCGGGGCAAAAGCTGGCGTCGGGGTTTTCACACCATTGTGCATTCACATTTGTGACGAATAGCAGTGATAACACCGCTAATGCGATCAGTTTTTTCATGATAATATAATTTTAAGTGATCCCTACTCTGTTTTGGCTTTTCGGGGTGCGCCGTGTTCTATTTTAAAAGTATTGGGAAACTATATGGTAATGTATGTGCTGATGAGTAGCGTAGCGTGCCGTGTGCGTAGGTAGCACAACGGAGTAATGCACCTGTTTCATGATAGATGTGTTTTGATGGTGGTTAAAAAAGTTTTGTATTCGGATGGGGATATAGGACAGCTAGTAACAGCCGGATAAGGTTGCAAAGAGATGCGAATGGATAATTAAAACTTCTAATACAAACTTACGTTACATAAATGACAATGCCCACCGTAAAAACACCCAATTTTTATTAGTCATATCTTCGCCCTACTAAAACCTTATACTAATGAGATACTTAAAAGCATTTTCTTTCCTCTTTATAGTTTGGCTTGCTATAAGCATATCTTTTGAGGCGTTTATTTGGCGCGATGTACCTATTACCTCCAAGTTTATCTTGAAGCAGGTAATAATAGGCGCGGTGTGGTCTGCTATCATGATGATACCACAGACCATGTTGGATAAGAAAAGGAGGAAAAGCAATTAACCATAGCTTCAATTGGCAGCCCCATCCATCCCCGATAAATTTTTTACCTTCGCCACTACAATTTTTTAAACAAAGTCATGACTCCTGAAAAACGCGTATATAATAGTATACTAGATACCATCGGCAATACGCCGCTGATAAAGCTGAATAAAGTAACGGCAGACTTTCCTTGTCCTGTTTATGCCAAGGTAGATTACTTCAACCCCGGCAACTCCATCAAAGACCGTATGGCGGTAAAGATGTTGGACGTAGCTGAAG
>CAZPDA010000162.1:0-7145 GCA_964585115.1 uncultured Flavipsychrobacter sp. | reverse complement strand
CTGGTATGGAAAGAGATGGGCATTGAAACGGTGGGCGAACTGGAATATGCCTGTAATGAGAACCGCCTGATGACCTACAAAGGATTTGGTGCGAAAACACAGGAAAGCATACTGCAAAATATTGCCTTCATCCGTGCAAATCAGAACTTCCACCTATGGGCAGAAGTAGAAGCAATTGCTAACAATTTGGTGAATGGATTGGGTAAAGTAAATACAGGGGACCGCTTTGTATTGTCAGGAGCAATGCGTCGGCAAATGCCAACCCTGGAAGAAATAGACATCGTAACAGACGGTGATGGGGAATTGATAAAAAAGCAGTTTGGCGTAACAGCAGGCATAGAGATAAAGGACGAGCCCGATGGGACGATATTGATCAACGCGCCTAACCAACCTGCCATAAGACTACACCTTACCGATAAGGACAACTTCTTTATAACGCTATTCAATACCTCTTGCAGTGCGGAGTTCTTGACCGCTTTCAACCAAAGCTATAAGATGCCTGAAGCGCCGCAGAGCGAAGAAGCCATGTTTGAGCATAACGGGCTAGAGGTAATACCACCTGCACTAAGAGAAACCGCAGCGATATTGACCCAAGCAAAGAACAAGAACCTACCTACCCTACTGCAACCAACGGACATCAAAGCCATCATACACTCCCACTCTAAATGGAGCGATGGTATGAACACTATAGAGCAAATGGCAAAGGCTGCAATTGAGAAAGGGTACGAATACCTTGTGCTGAGCGATCACTCCCAATCTGCTTTTTATGCGAACGGGCTAACACCCCAACGTGTAGCGGAACAGCAAGCGGAGATAGAGGCGCTGAACAAAAAGCTTGCTCCATTTAAGATATTCAAGAGTATAGAGGCGGACATACTGAACGATGGTAGCCTAGACTATACTGATGATGTGCTTGCCACCTTCGACCTAGTGATAGCATCTGTGCACAGCAACCTGAAGATGAGCGAAGAGAAGGCAATGCAACGTGTGCTTACCGCTATTCGCAATCCGTATACTACCATACTGGGACACCCTACAGGCAGACTACTATTGTCTCGTGAGGGGTATCCGCTAGACCATAAAGTGATAATAGATGAATGCGTGAAGCACAATGTAGTGATAGAGATAAATGCACACCCACGTAGGCTAGACCTTGACTGGCAGTATATAGACTACGCCATACAACAAGGTGCGCTACTATCTGTAGACCCTGATGCTCACTCTATAGAAGGCTATCATGATGTGTACTATGGAACAATGGCAGCACAGAAAGGCGGACTGACCGCTAAACATAACCTTAGCAGTTACACGCTAAAAGAGTTTGAAGCTTTTTTAGCAGAGAACAATAAGAAGCGAGGTTAGTCTACTTAAATAAGACAAGGCTTAATTTGCAATTTATCACCACCATGGAGTATACTCCACCCCTTATACTTGCTAAAACAATAGCAAGTAATGGACAAAGAACAACAATTCGTACCCATCAACCACCAGTTGCAAAAAAGCCTGATGGAACAACGTAAGATATTTTTATGGGGAGCAGTAGAAGATGAGAGCGCAAAAGTGATAGTTGAGCAACTGTGTTATCTATCAACAATAAATGCAGAAGAACCGATACACTTTTACATCAACAGTCCCGGTGGTGTAGTAACATCTGGACATGCTATGCTGGATATGATGCAAAGCATAGAAACACCTGTATATACTTACTGCATAGGTTTTGCGGCATCGGCAGCATCCGTATTATTATCAGCAGGAGAAAAAGGCAACAGATACATCTATCCTACAGCAGAAGTAATGATACACCAGCCCAGTATGGGCGGCTTCAGAGCTAACTACAAAGACATAGAGATACATGCCAACCACATACTCAAGACCAAAGAACTAACAGCGAAGATACTAGCAGACAACTGCGGACAAACAGTTGCTAAGGTGATGAAAGACTTTGACAGAGATTACTGGATGGATGCTAAAGAAGCCGTAACATATGGTATAGTAGACAAGGTAGTGGAACGCTAGGCGGCAAGCTTCATTTCGGGTAGCTTCACTAGGCGACCAGCCTGTTTCGTACCGAGTATATCACGCTCTCTATTGAGGCGCATCTTCAGGTCGTGCAGGCGGTCTATCTGCTCGTTCACTCCATCTATCTTCAGATCTATAATGTCTAGCACCTTTGCTACATCTAGTACCTGTATAGACTCACGAACCAGTAGCTCGCGTATCTCTTCAAGTGTAAAGCCCAATTCTTTATACTTCTTAATGACCAAGAGACGTTGTAACACTTCTACAGGATAGTCTTTATAGCCATGCTCGCGCCTTGCAGACCTTGATAGTTCTATCAGTTCTATCTTTTCGTAGTAACGAATAGTATCGCGAGAGAAACCCGAACGCTTTGACAATTCACCTATCAGCATAGACTACAAATTAATGGTTTTATTCATTAAGCCTTCTGCTACAATTTTATTCCATTTCTCTTGCTCATCAACCACTCCGCTATGGTTTGTCTCTTTATCGTATTTACGCTGAATAGCTTTCTCTTTGTTAAAGTACGTTCTATAAATACTGTCTACCTGATAGCGTATCTTCTTTCTATCGTACATAAAGCTATTCATTGCATCTTCCATCTCCCAAGAAACAATGCGCGATATATTAAAGTGAACTTGCTCGTGATTCAGCAAATGAGCAGATGCTTGTTCATCAGCCGTTTTCAAAAAACCTTTATCTACCCAAGACTTCTTTGGCTCAAAGTACAAGGTCACTTTAAACTTGGGGTTAGGCGGCTGCTCTACCACCTTATACTCTATGATATAATAAGTAGCGGCCTTCATGGCAGAATTCTTAGGTACTTTACCTTTAAAATCCTTCCAAGTAAGAGGTCTATCTATGACGACTCCATTATGACCTTTGCTTCCATATATAGAAGCAAGTGCTAAAAGCAATGCAAATACTAGCGTAAACTTTTTCATCTGTAGTACTATATACTGCAAAATAAAGAAGGTGCCGGAAATAACCGACACCTTCAACTATTTATAACATCTCTTATTAGCTTATGCTTTCTCGATAACCATAGCACTGGCACCACCGCCACCGTTACAGATACCCGCTGCACCATACTGTGCACCGTTCTGATGCAATACGTTTATCAATGTAACTAAGATACGTGCACCACTACAACCAAGCGGGTGACCTAGAGAAACGGCACCACCGTTCACGTTCACCTGCTCAGGCTTAAGGTTCATTTTCTGCATATTAGCCACACCTACTACACTGAAAGCTTCGTTCAGCTCGAAGTAGCTAACATCTTCCATCTTAAGACCTGCTTTCTCTACTGCTCTAGGCACTGCTAGTGAAGGAGAAGTAGTGAACCACTCAGGAGCTTGAGCAGCATCTGCATAAGACTTGATCTTAGCGATAGGCTTAAGCCCCATAGCCTCTGCCTTCTCTTTGCTCATCAATACCAATGCAGCAGCACCATCGTTCATAGTACTAGCATTTGCAGCCGTTACCGAACCATCTTTCTGGAATGCAGAACGAAGTGCAGGTATTTTCTCGAACTTAACGTTGAAAGGCTCTTCATCCTTATCAAAAACGATAGGATCACCTTTACGCTGTGGCACCTCTACAGGAATGATCTCATTTGCGAACTTGCCACCTTCTACCGAAGCTTGGCTACGCTTATAGCTCTCAATAGCAAACTCATCCTGATCTTCACGGCTGATATTGCACTCTTTAGCACAAAGCTCAGCAGCATTACCCATTGGGTAATCATTATATACATCTACCAGACCATCTTTTGCAAGACCATCTACTAGCGTAGTATTACCATACTTACTACCCCAACGTTGGTTAGGATTATAGAAAGGAACATTACTCATGCTCTCCATACCACCTGCAACCACTACATCAACATCACCTAGCATGATAGCCTGCGCTCCTTGCATTACCGCCTTCATACCACTAGAGCAAACCTTGTTTACCGTAGTAGCAGGAATAGTATCAGGCAAACCCGCAAATATAGCTGCCTGACGTGCAGGAGCCTGACCAAGGTTAGCTTGCAATACGCAACCCATCAATACCTCGTTCACATCTTCAGGTTTGATACCGGCTTTCTCTACAGCACCTTTTATAGCAAAAGAGCCCAGTTGTGTTGCAGAAAAACCTTTTAAAGATCCACCCCAGCTACCCATAGGAGTACGCACAGCAGATACGATATATACTTCTTTCATAAATAATACGTTTTTAAAAGCCCGCCAAAAGTACATAAAATGACGTAATAGAAGAATCTACCTTACGGTCTTGCTTATATACATATTGTTAAGTCTTATCTGACTCATTAACAACCGCTAACAGGCTGTTAAAATCAGCTGTTTACGGTTTGGATACATTGCAATTAATTGTAACTTTATTTGTTGCCTAAGTGAGAAGAAAAATGAGGAAGACGGTACAGTACATATTATTCATTGCATTGACCTTGGTTACTACAGTACGTGCATCTGCTACAGAGCATGATAATAATAGTACCCATCAAGTAAGGCAACACATCATAAACATGTATAAGTCCATTGACTTTAAGGATGTGGATACGCTTAGCTATCAGGTATTTGCCAAAGCTTACAAGGGCTACCTGAATATGATGAATGAAGGCATGATCAACGATAAGAAATCTATTCTTACTATTTGTGACTTCTCATTATCATCTAACTCCAACCGTCTTTGGATCATTGACCTCAATGAAAAGAAAGTGTTGCTCAATTCTTATGTTGCACATGGAGAAGCATCAGGACAAGAGTTTGCCATGTATTTCTCTAACCGTCCGGAGTCTCACCAAAGTAGTATAGGCTTTTACATTACCGCGGAGACCTATACAGGTAAGCACGGTTATTCTCTACGCCTGTTTGGTATGGATAAAGGTTTTAACTCCAATGCTTACAATCGAGATATAGTAGTCCATGGTGCAGACTATGTATGTAGTCGCTTTATAGAAGACAATGACCGATTAGGACGTAGCTGGGGTTGTCCTGCGGTAAGTAGTGAGTTGTCTGAAAAGGTCATTAATATGATAAAAGACCATACTTGTATGTATATCCACTACCCTAGCGCTAAGTACATAGCAGGGTCTTACTGGCTAAACAAAGATGTAGAGCATATACCTGACCTTAATGGAGACTTCAAGCCAACCAAAATGAAGATCAGGTACGAGTACGGACCAATACTTACGAAAGTGTCTAAAACCGTTAGTCACTTCAAGTTCCCACTTTACTAAGTATTATTTCAATAGCTGAGCCAGAGTATCGTCTTTGCTATAAATGTCATTAAGGAATAGTACATCTTGTCTTGTGCTATCTTCTGTGGCGGTAAGATAAAGGATGTGTACCGGCAACTTCTCTTTCAACGGAACGAATATCATTTTCTTCTTACCAAGGAGAGAGTCTACCATATGCCTGCCATCTATCCTGTTCCAACCGTTAAGAATATAGGTAGCCATATCTTGCGGATGCTGCACCCTTACACAGCCTGAGCTTTTAGCTCTATAGCTCTTTCTAAAGTCGCTCTTGCTTGGAGTATCATGCAGGTAAATATTCTCTTTATTCGGTAGGTTGAACTTTATTCTACCCAATGCATTTCTATAACCCGGAGGCTGGCGGAATATGTAATTCTTAAAGTTGCTATATGTTATGGTTACCGAGTCGGGGTTTACTTTCTTGCCCTGATGCGTATATATAGACAATCCTTTCTTATCTAAATAAGCTGAACCTTTGCGCTGCATCCCCGGAACAATATCTTTTTTCATAATTCCCTTGGGCACGGTCCATGTAGGGTTAAAGACGATGTTCACCATATCCGCATTCATACTAGGTGTAGCACGAGAACGCTTACCTACTACCACACGCATATGCATCGTATCCTTACCTTGGTTCTTAATGACCAATTCCATTTGCGGAACGTTCACTAATACATACTTATCTTCAAAACGCTGTGGCAACCAGCGCAGACGCTCTTGGTTTACCGATAGTTTTTTCAACAAACTATCCGTGTTATACACTAGTGCATTAAGTGTACTATCCTGAATATTGCTAAGCGAAATATCAAAGTTACGAGCTATCAACTGCGTTAAGCTATCCTTACTACCAAGCATATCAGGATGCAGACTAAACTGCAGACCTTTACCTTTTTCTGTAAGCTGCACTTCGCTATCTGCAAGACGACCAGAAAGCAGTTGGGCGGTTACCACCTTAGCTTTCCTTTCCGCAACTTCATCCATATACGCTTTCCGCTGCTTGAACAGCAATTGGTAGATGTCTATTTTGCTTCTGTAGTTATCAAGCGGAGTATACTTTCCGTCCAGCTTCAGCTTACTCAATATTTGAGGTGCTTCCCATAGGGTATCATTATCATGCAGCCATTCGGGGTCTGCCAATGCAGGGTCTACTACACCATACTGTAGGTCATGTGCTGCCAGTAGATAACTGTAAGTAAGTAGACTATCAAAAGCTGCTACACTATCTGCACTCAGTGAATTATTGGTTCTAACAAGATGCAACCAGTTATACAGTTCTGCTATATGGTATCGGCTTGTAGAGATACCATCATAGGCAAGGCTATCCAAGTCTGTAAGGAAAGACGCTACATCTGCATAGTTATTACCTGCATTCAGCCAAATGGGTGCATAGTCCGTAAGCTTGTAAGTAGCACGCATACCATTCAGCACGCCAACTGTATCGCTAGACAAGCTATCTGTAAAGTACTTACTTAGAATAGGCATCAAAGACTGGCGTTCTTTCTTTACGACGGTCTGTTCTTTCACCTCTTGCTTTTCAGCACAAGAAGGGAGTGTCCATAGCATAGTAGCTATAGCAAGGCAACTTAAAACCGTATGAATTGTAGTGGATATTTTTCTCATCCCAATGGGGTAACAGGGCACAAAATAATAATTTGAAAATATATAATCGACTAACGTAATAATTCTATAACAGGATCCCAGAACAATTGTTTGAAATCGACCACAGTATCCTCTTCGACCTTGATACCTTCTTTTTCCAGTAGTTGCTGCATTTTTTCGGGTGGAGAGAAGTGATGTTTGCCCGTAAGCATGCCATTACGATTAACAACTCGGTGTGCAGGCACCTTAGGCTTTGCCGCTGCACTAC
>CAZPDA010000161.1:0-7185 GCA_964585115.1 uncultured Flavipsychrobacter sp. | reverse complement strand
ATCTTATTATTACTGTTGTATGTAAAAACTACCTCATAATTAATAGAGCGCATGTTTACAATATTATTACTGCTATTGTAAGATAATACTGACTCTTGAATTGGGTCCCATAGTGTGCCATACCACTTCTCTGAAGCAGACTTTGTCATCTTACCATCAACACTGTATTGATATAAATACCTAAGAGAATCTTTCCATATCCACCCATTGCTAGTATACGTCCAAGGAGTATAGGTAAGCATTGTCACTCTATTGTCTATAAACTGCTGGTTTCTATGCATACGGTTGCCATAGTCGCCTAGTGTATTGTCATAGCTGTAGGTATAACTATTATCAAAGAGTATATTCTGGTCATCATTAGGTTTCTCTTGATCTATTGCCCCTCCCCTACCATTATTATAACTATATGTAGTAGAGTCTACAACTTGTAGACCATTACCACTATGCTTATAAAAGACTTTGGCTATTAAACGATGATTTGTTTTTAAAACAGAACCCTTATCACCACCTACTACAGGACCAAAATGCGGAAATGTATTGCCTGTATTCACACCTACAGTCAACATAGGTTCAATACCTCCCTTGGCATGAAGCTTAGTTGATGCTACTATAAACAATAAGGCCGTGGTGATGGTAAAAACTCTATTCATAATGCCGGCTTTTTGTAGTAAAAAATTTGATTTAGGTGCAATAAAAGGTTAACATAAATCTAACACATTTTTTTGCAATATGAGGTCACAAAAACTCTTTTATGACTTTTTTATGACTTCCTCTTTACAAAAGACGGAAATATTATGACAAATGTTGGAAAAATAATCATTAGAAATGCTTATTGCAGTATTGAGAACTGATTTGTCACGGTATTATCACCCTGTTTAAAAGATAATATATAAACACCAGAAGACAGTCCACTAACATCAATACTTTGTGTTGTCTTGCCTGTGTTATTGACGCTCCATTGTCTTACCAGCCTGCCTTGCCCGTCATAGATAGCCATTATAGCAGTACTATTTGCATGATACTGCACATACAAGTTGTTGATAGCAGGTACAGGATATACTATCAATTTATCATCAGCCATATTATTGGTAACTCCTGTAGACCAATTATAGTCGTAAAAGTATCTCCTTTGTTGGCTTTGGTCTTTTACATACTCCCAATAGCCAAAACTAGTATTCCATGAGTACTCGGTCTCTGTAGCTAGCAGTCCTGATGCATTGTATTGATAATGTATTCGCTCGCTATTAACAAAGCCTGTACTACTCCATATTAGTGTTACTTTGTACTCCACCTGCTGAGGCGCATAATAGCTATACTGCTCTTGTGCTACATTATCCCATACACTTGATGTTGTATTCCAGTATTGTGTTGTCTTTTGTACAAGGTCATTATTACCATTATAGGTATACAGTACTTTAGTATCATTTGTCCATATACTATTCCTATCATCCCAAAGCTCTGTAATATGATCTTTTATGACACCTGACTGATAAGTATAATTATGCCTCTGGTAGTTTTCGGGGGTCATACCTACTATAGGTGCTCGTTTCTTTACAGAGGTCACCAACTCGTTACCCGCGTTGAAGGTATTCAATATCACTTCCTGGTCTTTAAAGCTACCCGCATCATATAGCCTGTATACATAGTAGTCATTATTGCCATTAGCATCGTAGCCTATCACCGCCTTACCATATGGCAGCCATTGGCTATTGCCTGCATCCCAGATGTATTGTGTTTGTTCTTCCAGGTTTCCTTGTGCATTATACTTACTGTAGAAGGAATCTTTGTTGATCAAAGCTTGACCACCTGCATTGTATATCTGTATCACCTCTTCCTCTACTTTATTATTGGCGTTGTGCTTATACTTTATATTAAGCTCATCTCTGATGTTACCGTTATCATTCTTAATACCTGAGGTTTGTATAATGTTATCATTAGCATCGAACTGTTGGGTATTACTTCTATTCAGCACGTAAGCACCTACACTGCTATTCCACAGATAGTTCTCTAGTGTATCATACTTCATATACTTTTCCTCTACTTCCCAGTCTATATCCTTGTTTTGATGCACAGCTGCGTACTTGAAACTTGTTGAATCGTAGCTATACCCAAACACGGAGCCGTTGTATTCAGCAACCGACTTTGCTACCAACCTCACATGGGGCTGCTGGGCATCTGCAATGCTATGGGAAGAAAAAAGAATAACTGCGAGTATTAGTACATGTAAGCGCATATAGGTTATGGTTTAATAATAGTGACCATACGAAGTTAAGGCTTTTTGCTAAAGTGCTTCGCGCCTTTAATCGTCTTATAATAACTATCGTTTCTTAATAGCTGGTTAACCATTAACAAACCAAGTCGTTAACTAGTTCTAAAGCTCTGGTTAAGCATCCTTATTTCTTTGGAGGGAGGGCACATCTCGTTGCATCTTTGTGTCAACAAAACAAAAAACACACAAGTAGTTTCAAAATACAGAAAGTAAAAACACACAAACAAAACAAACACACAGAAAATAAAAAAACACAGTCATGCAAAACTCAAACAACAACATCGCACAGTACATCGCTAAGAAAGAAGCAGTTCAAAAGATCGCCATATTTGCCGGCCTACTGACCTGCTTAGTTCTGGCAGTGAACATCTAAACAAAGAGGATATAGACAAACTCGTTTTGTGTATATAAGTTTTGCATACTTAGAAGCACCCTTTCCAGGGTGCTTTTCTATTATAGGGCTATAAGCATGGATACAGTTCTTTTTCTTAATCTTGCTGCATGATCCACGTGTTTGAAGAGCAGCGAAGTGGTGCTCACATCAGCTTGACGGTAAATGAGTCTGAACTAAAGAGTATCGATAGTGAAACACTACTGACCATACTTTGGAACAGAGGGCCCGCACAAAGCATCACTATCGATGAGGTATCTTACACCATACCCAAAAACGCCTTCTTGCCACTTACTGCACAGCAATATTACCAGCTAGCCACTACTGAGGCATTTGCTATATGGCAGTTCAACCGTGAGTTCTATTGCATAGTAGACCACGACAAGGAGGTAAGCTGTCAGGGCTTCTTATTCTATAGTGCGGGGGATATACGCATACTACAGCCCGATGCTAGAACGATAACTAGAATGGAGTCGCTACAGGACGTTTTTGAAGAAGAGTTTGAGACCAAAGACAATATACAAGCCGAGATGCTACGCATGATGCTAAAGCGGCTGATCATTATACTAACACGCTTAGCAAAAGAACAATACCTACCTCTTGATACCAACTTTAGCCAACAAGAGCTAGACATTGTACGCCACTACAACATGCTGGTAGAAAAGAACTATCGTAAGCACCATAAGGTGAAGGACTATGCAGATATGCTCTTTAAGTCGCCCAAGACCTTATCCAACCTTTTTGCTCAGTACAATAGCAAAACACCACTACAAATAATACACGACCGTATAATACTAGAGGCCAAGCGACTACTATATTATACAGATAAGCCAACAAAAGAGATAGCCTATGACCTAGGCTTTGACGAAGCTCCACATTTCAGCCGCTTCTTTAAGAAGCAAACAGGGCTTTCTCCATCAGACTACAAACGTACGGAACAAGCATTTACCATCGTCGGGAAGAATTGATATGCTTTCGGGTAAGGTTGTCATTCTCTAAGGTGCATATCAGGCGCACCTTTGTGTTATCAAAATAATCAAACAAGTAACACTAAAAAAAACGACGTTATGACAACATTCACAGTTCCTACGAAAGCAGATGTAACTCCTGAAGCTCAGGCTATCTTCGACAACATTGAAAAAGGTATGGGTAAAGTGCCTAACCTATTTGCCTTCATGGGCTACTCTGCAAACGGGCTAGGTTCTTACCTGCAGTTTTCACAAGCACAAGCGAAAGGTGCTTTTAATGCTAAAGAGCGCGAAGCTATATCTCTAGCAGTGTCTCAAGAGAATGGTTGCGCTTACTGCCAAGCAGCACATACTTACCTTGGCAAGCTGAACGGTTTTACGGAAGAAGATACTATTGCACTACGTGCAGGTAACCATTCAGACAAGAAACTGAACACCTTAACAAGATTAGCTGCTGACATCCAAAGCACACATGGCAAACCATCAAAAGAGTTATTAGAAGAATTCTTTGCACATGGGTATAACGAAGGTGCATTGATAGACCTGATAGCATTGGTTAGCGATAAGGTGTTCACCAACTATCTACACAACATTACACAGATACCTGTTGATTTTCCTGCCGCTGCACCAATTGAAGCAGCAGCAGTATAGCTTTAGTTACAAGGCTAATATAAGGTAAAGCGGAGCCGCCTTGTATCTACAAGGCGGCATTATTATTTTTCTTCATCTTTCAGCGTAGGCTCGTGCAGCTCTACAGGCTTTCCTTTCTTTTTGCGCATACGCATATTTAGTATCTCTACCGTAAAAGAGAATGCCATTGCGAAGTATACATAATTCTTTAGGTGCATTTCGTGTGCACGCTCACTATCCCAGCCTTCTACTATCAGCACCACACCTACCAACACGAGGAAGGACAACGCCAACATCTTCAGCGTAGGATGCTTGTGTATGAACGCAGATATCTTGGCACTGAATACGAACATAACGAACATGGCTATCACTACAGCTATTATCATTATCTCTACATGCTTAGCTATACCTACTGCGGTTATCATACTATCAAAAGAGAATACCATATCTACCAGTATTATCTGTCCTACGGCAGCTGCGAAGCTCTTACTACCCTTACCTTTCAGCTGAGGGTCTTCACTATCGCCTTCCAGCTTGTGGTGTATCTCTTTTACCGTTTTGTATAATAGGAACAAGCCACCTGCCAGCATTACTAAGCTTGCCAGGTCAAAACCTTTGTCAAAGACAGTAAATACAGGTTTACCTTTTTGTTTTATCAACCAGCTAAGCCCTAAAAGCAGTAGAATACGCGTACTAATACCGAATATCATCCATGCGCGTCTGGCATTTAGCTGTTGAGACTTGGGCATGCGCCCCATGATGATGGATACAAATATCACATTATCAATACCCAATATTACTTCTAAGATGGCTAATGTAAACAAGCTGATAAGGCTGTCTACGGTAAGTAAGTGTTCCATTATTAGTTTTCTTGTAATAGTCCTTTACAAATATTCTTGGCTATCGCAGGCCCTTCATAGATAAAACCTGTGTACACCTGTACTAGTTTTGCTCCAGCATTCAGCTTTTCTATAGCGTCTGCTGCAGTGAAGATACCGCCTACAGCTATAATATCTATGGTGCCTCCACTTTTGTCATATAGATATTTGATGACCTCAGTAGCACGCTCACGTACAGGCTTACCACTCAGCCCTCCTGCCCCTATCTCGCTCACTTCTTGCTCCGGTGTCTGTAGTCCGCTTCTATCTATGGTAGTATTTGTAGCTACAACACCTTCGATTTTGGTCTCTTTTACTATAGAAATAATGTCATCTAACTGCTCATTAGTAAGGTCAGGCGCTATTTTTAACAAAATAGGTTTAGGATCTCCCAACTCAACATTTAGAGTTTTCAACCTATTTAATATTCTCATTAGCGGCTCCTTATCCTGTAGCTCACGCAATCCGGGAGTGTTAGGGCTACTTACATTCACCACAAAATAGTCAACAACATCATACAGCTCTTTGAAGCATTTTTCATAATCACTTAGAGCTTCATCGTTAGGGGTTACTTTATTCTTACCAATATTACCACCTATTATTATACGTTCCTTCCTGTCTCTAAGCCTAGCTGCTGCAGCCTCTGCCCCTCCATTATTAAAGCCCATTCTATTTATTAGCCCTTGGTCGGCTTGTAGGCGAAATAGCCTTGGCTTGGGGTTACCGGGTTGGGGTTTAGGTGTTAGCGTGCCTATCTCTACAAAGCCAAAGCCTAAACAGGAAAGCTCGTCCGTCCAGCGAGCATCTTTGTCAAAACCTGCTGCAAGCCCTACAGGGTTTGGAAACTTGACACCCCAAAGCTCTCGCTCTAATCGCTTGTCTGATATGCTAAATGATGACCTAAGCCATTTTCTGGACAAAGAGAACTTATAAGCGGTCACTAATTTGTCCATTACCCAATAGTGTACATCCTCGGGGGGGATGTTGAATAATATTTTTCTGATCAGTCCGTACATCGAGTGCAAAGATAATTCAAGACACTTGTAACTTTTTTTAACATTTTGAAATAGGTACGAAACACGTTGATATGTTATCTTTATCACGATTATGCGTGGATACTATACCTTGTTCTGTGTGATAGCCCTATGGATGTCTCAAAAGGCGCTTGGGCAGAATATGCAGGGTGAAATACTGGACTTTACCTCTAAACAAGCACTTGGCGATGTGAATGTCACGAACATTCATAGTGGCGAGATCACGCTTAGTAATGGGAAAGGTCACTTCTCTGTTTCAGTAGAGGCAGGGCAGTTGGTAGAATTCCGTAGGGAAGGCTACAAAGTATTACGTGTACGCGTACCTAAAGGCAAGCTCCCATCTTTCTTCCGCGTTATTATGCAAGAGGAAGGAACAGGTGTTCCTGACTATGTAAATGGTCGTGGTGCCGCACCTGATTACAAAACAGACAGTATACGTTATCGTAATATATATGGTAGTACTCTAGATGTGCCTCGCCTGGAGGGTTTGGATGCCGTACGTCATCCATTTAGTGCTATGAGCAAGAAGAACCGCCAGATATGGGCATTCCAAGAGGAATATGAAATGTACCAGCAACAGAAGTACATTGATTATGCATTTAATGAAAAGCTGGTCACATACGTTACAAACCTTAAGGGAGACAGCCTGTATCAATATATGCAGATGTTCAGACCTACTTATCAGCAGCTACGCAGCATGAACGAATACACCTACCTCAACTACATCAAACAAACCGTTGAGGCGTATAGAAGACGTGGTATTCGTGCTCGCCAACCTTACATCAAGGGCTCCAACTAACATACTGATAATCAATTCATTTACACATTACTAGTAAAGTAGCCATACTTTACACTTTCCTTGTTTGTTAACCGTTCGTTAACCGCTTGCAAATCCATAGTTAACAAGGCCTGAAAATTTCTCCATTTTCACTCACGGTTGCATCTTTGTATCATCAAACGAACAAACAACTTTTAACAACAAACAATAACAACTCAAACAAACAACAAAATGAAA
>CAZPDA010000160.1:0-7186 GCA_964585115.1 uncultured Flavipsychrobacter sp. | reverse complement strand
GAAAATAAGTGAGGTAGGCGCTACAGATACCGAATACCCACTACACTTAGTACTCTATGCTAAAGACGAGAAGTGGACATTAGTAAATAGAGCAAAAAGTGATAAGGTAGTTATTCTTATCAATAATGGTATTCATCCCGGAGAGCCGGATGGTATTGATGCCAGTATGATGCTGATAAGAGATGCGGCAGCTGGCAAAATAAATGTACCGGATAATATAGTGTTGGCTGTAGTACCTGTATTCAATATAGGTGGAGCATTAAATAGGAATAGCTTTAGCCGTGCTAACCAGAATGGACCAAAGGCGTATGGGTTTAGGGGAAATGCACAGAATCTAGACCTGAATAGGGATTTTATGAAAATGGATGCTAAAGAGACGCAGACCTTAGTAAAGCTTTTTCACACGTTAGACCCAGATGTATTTATTGATAACCATGTGAGCAATGGTGCGGACTATCAGCATATCATGACCTTATTGTCTACACAGCACAATAAGCTTGGTGGCAACATGGGGCCGTATCTTAATAAAACCTTTGAGCCGAAGATATTTGCGGATATGAAGACCAGAGGGTATGACCTGGTACCATATGTAAATGTATGGGGTAAAACTCCAGATAAAGGTTGGAATGCCTTTATAGACCCACCAAGGTTCGCCAGTGGATGGGCAGCTTTATTTCAAACTTATGCCTTTGTAGCAGAAACACATATGCTGAAGCCTTTTAAGGATAGAGTATGGTCTACCTATGCATTAATGGAGAGCATTATAAAAATAGCTTCTGATAATGCCTCTGAAATAAGGAGTACTAGACAGAAGGATAGAGCGCAAAGTATAAGGAGCAAGTCTATGGCGATAGATTGGCAGCATGATACCACGCAAAGTACACTTATAGACTTTTTGGGTTATGAAGGGGGATATAAGCCTAGCAGTATATCAGGTAAGCCAAGGCTGTATTACGATAGAGATAAACCCTATGCTAAGAAAGTACCCTACTATAATACTTATGAGCCTAAAACAGCAATTACTGTACCTAAAGCCTATATCGTAAGACAGGGATGGGGCAGTAGAGTAGTAGAAAGAATGAGACTAAATGGTGTAAGTGTAGTAAAAGCTCCTCAAGACACTACTATGGAGCTTACAGTGTATCGTATTTTAGATATGAATACTACATCTTACCCTTACGAAGGACACTATTTACATAGTAACATATCTGTGAAGAAAGTTGCCAAGAAGATAACTGTAAGAAAAGGAGATTATATTATTAAAACAACTCAGCAGGCGAAACGGTATATAGTGGAGTCTTTAGAGCCACAAGCTCCTGATGCGTTTTTAGCTTGGGGCTTTTTTGACGGTGTACTTCAGCAAAAAGAGCATTATAGTCCATATGTGTTTGAGGACTTAGGCTTTAAGCTATTGCAGGATAATGAAGTGCTGAACAATAAGTACCAGCAGCGCATGAAAACAGATACAGCATTTGCTAATGATGGTGCGGCTCAGTTAGATTTTATCTATAAGAATTCACCTTATTATGAGCAGTCTCATAATATCTATCCTGTATATAGAGTAGAGTATTAGTCTAAAAGCTGGTCGATTGCTTTGGCTAGCTTACGGTCTTTATCGGTAATGATATCTCCGGCATCGTGGGTGTTTAGGGAGACCTCAACCTTATTCCAAACATTACTCCAGTTAGGGTGGTGCTGTTGTTGTTCTGCTAGCAAAGCCACGCGTGTCATAAAAGCAAAAGCTTCGGAAAAGTCATTGAATTCAAATGTTCGGTTTAGGGAGTTATTCTCTTCTATCCAGCTCATAGTATTTTGTTTTAGACAATCTAGTATTTATACTGTATCAAACCAAACCGGTTTTTTATCATCAAAGTCGCCATTATAGTTGATGCAAAGTTCCTCGCCTGCAGCTACAGCTTTCATGGTCTTTATCTCTATTACTTCATCTTTGTAGTGCATGTAGTATTCGCAATTGGCCTCGTCAGAATGGTTGTATACTGATATATACCCCTGAGCCATACAGCAAAGTTTTTGCCCTTCGGGCTCCCACTCAAATATATAGTCGTGTAGTAGTGTTTCGTCTAGTTTTTTTCGTTCCTCGCCACTCATCACTATTACAGGAGATACTTCGATAGTGGTACCTGCTGCCAGGTCTGTTGTACTAAAAACACCCCTTCCTTTTCCTGCTACATCTTGTACATGGAGACTACTGAGTATTTGCATAAAGACCAATATACATAAAAAAGCCCCTGCTATTGCAGGGGCTCTATACATTAGGTCGTGTATGTTCCTTATAATTGGTTAGAAGGTTGTTTGCTTCTTAAAGCACGCTGTGCCAATATACCTTTCTTACCTTCTTCGCTAGGTACTATTTCCACTTTTACTTTAGTGATACCTCTCTGCATGAAGCCTAGTTCTTTAGCACATATACTAGCCATATCTATCAGGCGTGTATTAGCCTTATGCATACGGTCGTTAATACGTACATAAATGAACTCTCCATTAGTAAGGTTGGTCACCTTAACGTAAGTGCCAAGCTTTAAGCTGTTACTGGCAGCAGTGTACTTCTGGTTATCAAAAATTTCACCTGTAGAGGTTTGTCTACCTTCAAACTTATCGTGATAGTAGCTAGCAATACCTTTCGCTACAGGGTCATTCGTGATAGACCTTCCGTTGATGTCTGTTTGAGCAAAAGCCGTTACAGAGCAGATGGTCATAACCAATAAAAACAATCCCTTTTTCATCTTCACATTTAATTTTTGCAAATTTACGATTGTTTTTCTAATATAAGAAAACTATGTAATGTTAAAAATTACCTATTGTAGTTCTTCTTGTATGATGGTTTTCTTCCAGAACGTTTATTATCAGACTGTTGTGAGCCCCTTCTTGACCTGCCACTAAAGCCATCTCTTCTACCATAATTTCCACTACTACCACCAGATCTAGGCCTGCTGTCTCTGTTATCTCTGCTTTTTTGCTCAGCTTCTTCTATCCTTATTCTTCGGCCTCTGTGTTTCTTCTGAGCCATTGCAGCTATGATAAACTCAGCAGCATCGCGAGGAACATTAAAGAAACTGCTAAGCTCTCTAACGGTTACACGTTGTATGATGTTTTGCTCTACATCAGTAGTTTCAGTAACGAACTGTACTAATTGTTTAGCATCGTTGATGCCGTCTTTCTGTCCAATGTTCATGAACAAACGAACGAAAGCACTATTTCCTGTTCTGTTGTCATCAAAACCTGCATTCAGGTCTTTAGCGTCATGATATGCGTCTATGGTCTCTTTAAGTTGTAGCCATATCAGTCTACGGATCAACTCATCTTTATCCATATCCTCAAAGCGCTCATGTATGGTAGGTTGGTATACCTGACCAAAGTCTTCTTGAGGTTCAGCATTCTCAATTTGCTCTAAGTAATAGAACAAACGCTTACGTACCACCTCAGCACCATCAGGGATATCACTCTTGTGGAACTTAGACTTGATGATACGCTCTATCTGACGGATCTTAGATATTTCCTTTGGAGATACGATAGACATACAGATACCTGACTTACCTGCTCTTGCAGTACGCCCGCTACGGTGAGTGTATACCTCAGGGTCTTCAGGTAGCTCATAGTTGATAACGTGTGTAATGTCATTGACATCAATACCACGTGCAGCAACGTCTGTAGCTACAATAGCTTGTAACGTCTTATTCTTAAAGCGCTCCATCACTTTACTACGCATCTTCTGGTCCATATCACCATGTAGTGCACTTACATGATAGCCCATACGCATCAGTCTTTCTGACACATCGTGAGCATCTTGCTTGGTACGTGTGAATATGATACCATAAATACCGGGAGTAAAGTCTAAAAGTCTACGTAATGTATCAAAACGATTGTGATGCATTGTAACGTAGTACTGGTGGTCGATATTTTCGTTAGTCGTATTCTCTTTAGCTACTGCATACTCTTTCCACTCGCGCATGAAGCGTTTAGCTATCTTACGCACGTCATTAGACATAGTAGCAGAGAATAGCCAAGTGTACTCACGTTCAGGAGTGTTTTGAAGAATGAACTCAATATCCTCTCTGAAACCCATGTTTAGCATTTCATCAGCTTCATCAAGTACAACATATTGTACTTGGTCAAGAGATAGTGCCTTTCTTTCCAGTAGGTCTATTAGGCGACCAGGAGTAGCTACAATGACCTGTGGGCCACGCTTTACTTCTCTTATTTGTCCGCCAATAGGCACACCGCCATATACTGCTGTGGTCTTTAGGCCACGCATATGACTACTGTATTTCTTAAACTCTTCCTGGATCTGCATACACAACTCTCGTGTAGGACTCAAAACCAGTGCTTGCACATGTTTCTGTGCGGGGTCTGTATGGTGCAATAGCGGAAGACCAAAAGCGGCAGTTTTACCGGTACCTGTCTGTGCAAGACCGATAATATCTGCAGGTTGTGAGGTGAGATGTGGTATTACCTTTTCTTGAATAGGCGTCGGGCTCTCAAAACCCATTTCCGTTACGGCACTAACTAATTCTTCCCTTAATGGGAAGTCTGTAAATGTTGCCATTTTAATAAAGAACTAATTTTTAATAGGGCGCAAAGGTACGGGTATTATTTTACATATTGAGAAATATTTAAATTTTAACAATAAATGTTATTAGTTACTTAACAACTACTTCAATCATTCTTGAATTAATTGCAGGTGGCAACCACCCAACAGATATGTCCATATACATATTATAATTTCCTTTTCGCTCAGGCATTTTAATTTCAACCTCATACAATGTAGCTGTATCGGCTATCATGTAGTCTGTAATAGTGTAGTCTGTAAATATTGAATGTGCAACTTTAGGTCCGTCGAAGAATGTAAACGTTAACTTGGCAGGAAAATCTTTATTTCTATTAATGAAGGTGATGTATTTATCGTCTGTACTTAATTTAAACTTTATTGTTACAGTTTCTTTTGGAGCTGCTATTATTTCATCCGGAGTGTTCTCTACATTAATATGTGATGCAGACTGAAAGTTGTTTATGTATTGGTACTCGTAATAGCCAAATGGGGTTTTTATACTGTCTAACCCATTTACATGGTAATTTGTTACCATCATTATATCTTTTCCTTGCAAGCTATCTTCATAATGCCAAAGGTCGTATTGGTTACGTTTAGCCATCCTGTTGTTCAATGATGTTGCAAGGGGAGCTTTGCTGTAGAATAGATATTGAGATGTATGTTGATAAGAGTTCATGAAGATAACAGGTCTGCCATCTGCCTTCTTTTTAATATTGATAGCCCATTCTTTCCATCCGTGTGTTTTTCTAAGCAGGTATCTATCAACACCTAAGATGTCATTGGCAAAGTAAATGCGTAATATTCCGATGAGAATGATAGATAGACCAAATGATATTCGTGTAAATTTTGGGAACCAGCCTTTGTCTTCTATTTGTCTGTAACCAAGTATTACAGCAGGAGCTAAAGCTGATAATATCCAGTTGCCTTCTCCATTACCTCTAAAGGTCATTATCCCAAAGAAAGCAAGTACACCTATAGCAACATATTTCAGGGTTTTTTCAAATTGATCTTGTGGCTTTCTCTTAAAGCTAAAGAATAGTAACAGTGTTGCTGTTATTGGCGCAAACAAAAGTGGAATAGACGCGATATAATTAAGTGTGTATTCAAGCTTATAGCCACCACGGTTAAAACGTTCTGATAGGTTGAATTTAATAGTTGGGAAGTCGTTCTGAAACTGCCATATAATATGTGGTGAGAAGAATACTAATGCTAATACTGCAGTTAGCCAGAATGACCTACGCTTGAATAGTGCGGGGTTAGATGCAACGGTAAATGCGATCAGCAAAATGCCATGATATTTACTAAAGAGTAATAATGCAATGTTCAATGCCAGTAAAACACTATTCAGCAAAGAGTCTTTATTCAAGTACTGCTTGTACATATGGAAGAAGCAGATACCAAAGAAGAGCAATGGAGTGTCTGGTACTGATAATATACTTAGTAAATGCAACACCGCTATAGAGCTGATACTCATGTAGTAAAGTATAAGGTTCTTAGGCTTTACCAGTCGTTCCAGTAAGTATAGGTAAGTAGTAATAAATAGTATAGTGATCAAGCGAACACCCAACTCATTTGGTATGAGACTATACCCGAATTTTATCATTGCTGCTATGGCAGGCGAGTTTTCGTAATAACCCCAATCCAAGTTATTGCCAAATACCCAATAATAAGCTTCGTCTTCCAGTAGCTCTGTAGTGCAGGCTTGGGTAATAGCTAATACTAACCATAGTGTATAAAAACATACCCTTATTACTTGGGCTCTTTTTTTATCGTTAGTCATTAGCTGTATACTATTATTAGTTTGGCAGACAAAGGTATAAACTGTCTGAAAACAATAATAGTGCTATGATATTATAATATGAGTCTTTACTTAGTCTTTAAGCCTTATGCTAAGTGCTTTTATCTTTACGGTACTCATGTCGCCACAGTCGGTGCATGAAGCTGTTAATTGCTCAATAAATATGCGAGTGCCGTCATGTAGGTGGTTATTTATTGCCGGCATCTGGTTAAGGTCATCAATGTTCCCTGTACCTCTAGATGTGTTTATTGCTAAAGGACCTATTATACCATTACCTGTTGGTGGTAGAATAGATATCTCAAAACTTTCAATAGTGTAGGTCTTGTTATCTTTAGTGATGTATAGTTTGCCATCTTTAGTAAGGCTACCTATAGAAATTGCTTCAGTAATACCGGCTTCATTTACATTATGAGGAGTACCGCCATTGCCTATTTTTATTTGTGGTTGGTTCTGCGCAAAAGCACTGATGGAAAATATAGTGCAAGTAAGTGCAGCAAGAATGTTAGGAAGAGCCATAATTATAGGTTTTGTGTTATAGTAAGTTAAATAAAAAATACAAATATGTGATATGTTAGGCTCTATTCGAGTTGTATAATGATAGCGCCCCTTGTTTTTATTCTACGCTCCATCAGACAATTACAGTATATTTCAATATTTTCAATAAAAACCCATGTGTCTTTTATTAGTATCTGTTTTAAATGCCTTCCTAAGATGCTTTGTTGAAGACTATTACCACGTATTGGATATGGTCCCATAATCTCTCCTTTTCTAGGCAAATAGGTGAACTCAATAAATGAAACCTTATAATTACTATTTGATAT
>CAZPDA010000159.1:0-7205 GCA_964585115.1 uncultured Flavipsychrobacter sp. | reverse complement strand
TAATTATATAGGTGGTGAATGGGTTGCTCCCGTATCAGGGGAGTATTTTGATAACATTTCTCCTGTAAATGGAAAAGTGTTCACACAAGCTGCGCGATCGAGTAAGGAGGATATCAACCTAGCCCTAGATGCTGCAGAAAAAGCCTTCCAAACTTGGAGCAAGACAGCTGCTGCATATCGTAGCAACATATTATTAAAGATAGCTCAGGTAATAGAAGACAACCTGGAATACCTTTCAGTAGTAGAAACTATTGACAACGGAAAGCCTGTAAGAGAAACACTTGCTGCAGACCTTCCATTGGTGGTAGACCATTTTAGATATTTTGCAGGTGTGCTTCGTAGCGAAGAGGGTACTATCTCTGAGCATGATGAGCATACCGTGAGCATCAACCTACATGAACCACTTGGTGTTGTAGGGCAGATAATACCTTGGAATTTCCCACTACTGATGGCTACATGGAAAATTGCACCAGCACTAGCAGCTGGTTGCTGTACCATTGTGAAGCCTGCTGAGCAGACCCCAACAAGCATCATGGTGCTTATGGAACTAATTGGCGACCTACTGCCTCCGGGTGTATTGAATATCGTTACAGGTTTTGGACCTGAAGCGGGTAAACCATTAGCACAATCAGAAAGAATATCTAAAGTAGCCTTCACAGGTGAAACAACTACGGGGCGCTTGATCATGCAATATGCGTCTGAGAATTTGATACCTGTTACTATGGAGCTTGGTGGTAAGTCTCCAAACATCTTCTTACCATCAGTAGCAGATGCAGATGATGCTTTCTTTGATAAGGCAGTAGAGGGCGCTGTATTATTTGCGCTGAACCAAGGTGAAGTATGTACATGCCCATCAAGAATACTGGTGCATGAGAGCATCTATGATAAGTTCATGGAAAAAGTGGTAGAACGTACCAAAGCTATAAAAGTAGGTAATCCGCTTGACCCTGAAACCATGCTTGGTGCACAGGCATCTAATGATCAATTTGAAAAAATTCTTTCTTACATAGATATTGGTAAGCAAGAAGGTGCTGAGCTACTAACAGGTGGTGCAGCTGCTAGCCTTAATAGCGGACTTGAAGAGGGTTATTATATACAGCCCACGATCTTCAAAGGAAACAACAAGATGCGCATCTTCCAAGAAGAGATATTCGGGCCGGTGACATCTGTAGCTACGTTCAAAACTACGGAAGAAGCTATTGAGATAGCTAATGATACACTATACGGACTAGGTGCGGGCGTATGGTCTAGAGACGCGCATGAGCTATACCAAGTACCGCGAGCTATACAGGCAGGTCGTGTATGGGTAAACTGCTATCATGCTTACCCGGCTCATGCTCCGTTCGGTGGTTATAAAAAGTCTGGTTTCGGTAGAGAGACACACAAAATGATGTTGAACCACTACCGTCAAACTAAAAATATGTTGATCTCTTATAACAAAGAGAAACTAGGATTCTTTTAGGCATAGATGAATAATGAAACGGGAGGCTGCTCTGTAGCGGCCTCCTTATTTTTTCTGATGAAACCATATATGTTATGATAGAAAAGATAAAAGTAACAGATAGCGCAAAAGAGCTGATACAGACCTTGAAGGACAAGTATGGAGACCTCATGTTTCACCAGAGTGGTGGCTGTTGCGATGGTTCTCAACCCATGTGTTTTGAGAAGGGTGACTTTAAAACAGGCGAGAGCGATGTACTACTAGGGACGATCGAAGATTGTGAATTTTGGATAGGCAAAGACCAATATGAGTACTGGAAGCATACAGAGCTAACACTCGATGTAATAAAAGGACGCGGCTCCAGCTTTTCGTTAGAGATACCTTTGGGCTACCGATTCATAACACGGTCAAGAGTATTTACAGATGAGGAATATAAACAGCTAAATGATTAAGCTCCCCAGCCTTCTCTATCCAAGCTTCTATATTGTATCGCTTCAGCAAGATGCTCTGGACGGATGTCTTCACTACCTTCCAAGTCAGCTATAGTACGTGATACTTTTAGTATACGGTCATAAGCACGTGCAGATAAGTTCAGCTTATCCATTGCAGCTTTTAGTAGCTTATGTCCTATCTCATTAATGCTACAAACTTCTTTCAGCAACTTACTGTTCATTTGTGCATTGCAGTATACCCCTTCATTTTCTTCAAAGCGTTTTGCCTGCACTTCTCTTGCTTTTATCACACGCTCGCGTATCACCTCGCTCGGCTCTGATTCTTTCTTAGATGATAACTCATTGAATGCAACAGGGGTCACCTCTACATGCAGATCTATCCTATCTAGTAAAGGACCTGATATCTTATTAAGATAACGTTGCACCATTACAGGACTGCATGTACATTCTTTTTCGGGGTGATTAAAGTAACCACAAGGGCACGGATTCATTGACGCTACCAACATGAAGCTGGCAGGAAAGTCTATACTCACCGTAGCTCTAGAGATGGTCACTCTGCGCTCTTCCATAGGTTGGCGCATCACCTCAAGCACCGTTCTTTTAAATTCGGGCAGTTCATCCAAGAACAGAACACCGTTGTGCGCCAGTGATATTTCACCTGGTTGTGGCAATCCACCTCCGCCTACCAATGCCACATCGCTTATGGTATGGTGTGGAGAACGGAATGGACGTTGTGCTATAAGTGAAGTATTAGAAGGTAGCTTACCTGCTACCGAATGTATCTTGGTCGTTTCTAAAGCCTCGTGTAAGCTAAGCGGCGGAATGATAGTAGGCATCCTTTTGGCCAACATTGTCTTACCCGCACCCGGAGGACCTATAAGTATTGCATTATGCCCGCCTGCTGCGGCTATCTCCAAAGCGCGCTTTACGTTTTCTTGCCCTTTTACATCATTGAAGTCTATGTCGAAAACATTCTGCGCATCAAAGAATTCTTCTCTTGTATTTACGGTTACAGGCTTAAGGTCGCTATCTCCTTTAAAGAAATCCACTATCTGATTGATATGGTCTACGCCGTATACATCCAGATTATTCACTAAAGCGGCCTCTCTTGCATTTTCCTTTGGTAAGAAAAAACCTTTGAACCCTTCTTTCCTAGCTTGTATGGCTATGGGTAGAGAACCTTTTATGGGTTGTAGCGAACCATCTAATGATAATTCACCCATGATAATATATTGGTCTAAGGCATCAACAGGTAGCTGGCCTAGTGCCGCCATGATACCAATGCCTATAGGTAGGTCGTATGCAGAACCCGCTTTCTTGATATCTGCCGGTGCCATGTTCACTACTACCTTTGTACGCGGACGTTCATAGCCATTATTTTTGAATGCTGACATAATGCGCTCTACACTTTCACGCACCGCATTGTCAGGTAAGCCTACTATAAAGTACCCTGTACCTTGAGTTGTATCTACTTCTATTGTTATCGTTTGTGCCTCAACACCATATACAGCACTGCCAAATACTTTTACTAACATAGTTTTCGTGATGCAGGCATGAAACTACAAAAACATAACCCTTTATGAGGCTTTTGTACTGGCGTTTCTACAATATTTTAAATATTTTTATTGCCTATATAATTAACACACATACTATGCAATTAACCTCTACTGAAAAATTAGACCTTGTCAACATCGGACTCATGTTGGTGTCCTGCGCTATTGCCATGGTTCTACCTTTTGAGCTTTTTCTACTTGTATATGCTATACTTGGTCCGCTACACTACCTCACAGAAATATCGTGGCTGCACGACCGCAACTATTTTACTAAGGGTAAATACGATGCTGTGATACTATTAGTAGTAGGTGTTTTGCTCATGCTCAAATACTTTTCTCCAGAGCTCAATATGGAGTTCCCTCAAAACTTTGATGCAAACCTTGTATTCATAGCACTACTCTCTGCTTTGATATTCGTTACAGTTAAGAACCCTGTGTATAAAATAGGCGGTATCATACTAGTAATACTGGTTTCTAAGGCATCACACAATATGGCGTACTTCCTTACTGTATTTATACCTACGCTAATTCACGTATATCTGTTTACAGCTTTATTCATGCTATATGGTGCTTTTAAAAGTAAGAGTAGATTTGGCGTATTATCAGTAGGAGTATTAGTGCTGTGTCCCATATTACTGTTTACTGTTTTCCCGAATACTGCATTCTATCCTCCTAGCGAATATAGTAAGGGTGCTTATGAACTATTCAAACAGTTGAATATTGTTTGGCTACGTTTTGTGGATGGTGTACCTAAACAAAACAGCATACAAGATTGGGACAATCTGATATACTATTCAAAAGGTGGTATTCTGCTGATGCGCTTTATAGCTTTTGCATACACCTACCATTATCTTAACTGGTTCTCTAAAACCAAAGTGATACAATGGCACAACGTGCCTAAATGGCGGTTTGTAACTGTAATAGCGATATGGCTTATTAGCATTGCGCTATACATACAAAGCTATAAGCTGGGTCTGCAATGGTTGTTGTTCCTAAGCTTTATGCATGTGCTGTTAGAATTGCCGCTGAACTTTGTAAGTATAATAGGTATTGGCAATCACCTAAAGAGCAAAGTATTAAAACCTGCTACCCAGTAGGTTTGCTTAGATAACTCATTTATTTTTGCTGTATGAGCGATACAATTCTTTACGAAGTAAATAATGGCGTAGCGTATATCACGCTTAACCGTCCTGATAAATACAACAGCTTCAACCGTGAGATGTCTTTGACTTTGCAACAGCGTCTTGACGAAGCAGAAGCTGATGACAATGTTCGTTGCATCTACCTTACTGGTGCAGGTAAAGGTTTCTGTGCCGGTCAAGACCTATCAGAAGCGATAGACCCAAAAGGTCCTGAGCTGGAAAAGATAGTACGCGAGCATTACAACCCTATGATCACTCGTCTACGTAATATAGAAAAGCCTATTATCGGTGCGGTGAATGGTGTTGCAGCGGGTGCGGGTGCAAATATTGCTTTGGCCTGCGATATAGTTGTAGCTAATGAGAGTGCCACATTCATACAAGCATTCAGCAAGATAGGTCTGATACCTGATAGTGCAGGTACCTTCTACTTACCAAGGCTTGTAGGTATGCAAAGAGCAGCAGCATTAATGATGCTTGGAGATAAAGTATCTGCTGCCGAAGCTGTAGACATGGGTATGATATACAAGTACTTTGCAGATGATGCCTTTGAAGCTGAAAGTAAGAAGATGGCACAAAAGCTTGCAGTAATGCCTACTAAAGGTATCGGCCTTACTAAGAAGCTACTGAACGAGTCAATGTACAACACACTTGATGAACAGTTGGAAAGAGAAATGATCATTCAGGTGCAAGCGGGTAGCACTTACGACTTTAAAGAAGGTGTAGCTGCATTCTTAGAAAAGAGAAAGCCTGAGTTCAAGGGTAAATAATACCCTTAAGCAACTACAAGCTTTTCATACACTTCAGGGCTAAGTTGTTCACGCATTAATTGTGCAATTATCTCATCAGTAACATCAGGATAATTGACATCAACAGCTTTCCCATTCGATAACCATAGGTTTATCACATCATAATACTTTTTACCTAGCTGCGGTATTACCGGTACACCAATACTTTCTAATGCCGCAGCATTACATTGCTGCTCATACTGCTGTAGCATAGGTATAGCCAATACTTTCTTGCCTAGGTGTAGTGCTTCCGCAGGTCCTTCAAAACCCGCTCCACAAAGCACTCCTGTACTGGATGCCATGCTTTTTATAAAAGCATCGTTCTCTATGGGGCGAATATGCACATTCTTAAAAGTGAATGCCTCTTTATTGTGTTTAGAGAATACTTCCCATTTTACTTGTTCGAATTGCGAAAGGTGTTGTACCAACGCAGTATCGTCATATGCAGGAAGGTAAACGGTATAATGTCCTTCATCGGTAGGTGTTATATCTCTTATCTGTTTGCGAATAAGTGGTGTAAATATATTGTCTGCGTATCTGTCAAAATGAAAACCATATGATGCCGTGACCGGTGCATAATATTTCAATACCAACTCTCCTTTCAGGTCACTTTTTTCAGGCTTCGGTGCTTTCTCACTCAATACTGCACTCTGGTGGCTAAGGCCTATACAGGGTTTCTTCTTCAGCTTACAAGCCCATGATGAAACGGGTTCAAAATCATTTACAACTATATCATAATCCTCGATTGGCAAATTTCTTATGTCCTTTATGAGCTTGAATAGCTTTAGTTTCTTCGCGGTCTTCCATATATCCACGCCACCTTTGTTACCAAAGATGAAGCTCATACCGTAGTACTTGTACTTAACAGGGTAAGGAAAAGCAACATCTGCTTGTATGCCACTTATCAAAACATCCACCTCACCATATTTTGCTAATGCAGGATATACATCCCTTGCGCGACTAAGGTGCCCATTACCCGTTCCTTGTATTGCAAAAAGTATTCTCAAAATGATTATGCTACTTCAAAAGACCCGTTGATACCATTGATGGTATTATCAGGCGTAGTTTTAGATCTTACATTTAATTCCTGCATCAAGCTTGCCATCATTTCCTTAGAGCCTTCTTTGCGCTTTTTCTTCTTGCTAATGTTTATTGCTTGTGCAGCTTTATCCTCTGAGTATCTGTATATACTCCACTTGTTATCATTGTATTCCAGAGCTGTGAGGTTCTCTATCCAGTCTCCCGAATTCATGTATACCACCGTTCCCTTCTCGGTAACTATTGTGCGTATCTCGGGCTGATGTATATGCCCACAGATAACGTATTTATATTGATTATCCGCCGCTATCTCACAAACAGTAGATTCAAATTTGTTGATGAATTTCACAGCACCTTTCACACTGTTCTTTACCTTTTTTGATAAAGACACTTTGCCTCTCCCCATCTTTTGAGAAATGAAATTCACAAACCTATTGATGAGTATTAAGGTATCGTATCCCACTGCTCCTAGCTTTGCCAGCCATTTACTGTGTTGCATTACCACATCAAACACATCTCCGTGAAATATCCATACACTAGAGCCATCTATCTTTAAGGAAAGCTTGTTGGCGATCTTTAGCGAGCCTAGCTGAAAGTCTTTGAACTTTCTTAGCATCTCATCATGATTGCCCGGTATATAGTACACAGGCACATCTTTAGCAATGAGGCCTATAATGTGTTTTACCACCATCATATGGGTAGAAGGCCAGTATCTTTTGCTAAACTGCCAAATGTCAATGATGTCACCATTAAGCACTACTGCTTTCGGCTTAATGCTTTTTAGATATTGTAGT
>CAZPDA010000158.1:0-7217 GCA_964585115.1 uncultured Flavipsychrobacter sp. | reverse complement strand
TATATATACTGTTAACAGAAATATATTTTTTTAATTGAAAAATAAGTGCGTAGCTTTAGAGTAAGCTAATGGTCATTACGATGTCTTGTAATTACCCTTTTAGCAAAAAGAATTTTTAATGCTATCACCAATCGTATACCTCTAGTCTTAGGTACTAGTAGTGTCTATATTGTTATAGTCTGAAATTCTTCTCATATTAAACTACTAGGCAAAAAACATTTTATTCTTATGACATAATAAATCACAGAGGAAGCGGAAAATCTTATAGAGTACGCAAAACATCTGAAAACCTATAACATTATGAAAACAAAAAGTCTAAGTCTAGCTATAGGCTTATTATCGATGCTTGTATTCTCAGAGCAAGCAAATGCACAGACAGCCTCTTTCAACTCCAACAACATCCCTGTGAACGGACCATCTAACAGTGCCTTTGGGTACGGGTCTATGGCCAATACTACTACAGGTGGTTACAATGCAGCTGTTGGTTTCCAAACCCTTTACTCAAACACAGGAGGCAACTACAACGTAGCTTTAGGCTACCAATCACTTTACATCAATACGGCAAGCGAGAACACGGCTTTAGGATTTAGAGCCATGAAGAACAATAGTACAGGTACTTACAACACAGCTAGTGGTATGAACGCGCTATATACCAATGCCTCTGGTAGTCAGAATACTGCTAATGGGCATGGTGCTATCTACAGCAACTTGTATGGAAGTAACAACACCGCTAGCGGTTATAATGCGCTGTATTACAACACTGCAAGTAATAATACTGCTACAGGGTCTTATGCGCTATATAGTAATACAACAGGTTCTTCAAATATAGCAACAGGTGCATATTCTTTATATAGTAATACAACAGGTTATTCAAACATTGCATCTGGTCAAAATGCACTTTATAGCAATACTACAGGGGTAAGGAATATTGCTAGTGGACACAGTTCGATGCATAACAATGATGATGGAAGCTATAATGTCGCAAGTGGATACGAGGCACTTTACTCAAACGTTTCCGGTAATTACAATGTAGCCTTAGGATACCAAACACTATATCTTAATACTGCTATTGAGAATACTGGTTTAGGCTTTAGAGCTTTAAAGAATAACACCTCCGGTAATAACAATACTGGTAGCGGTAAAGATGCGCTTTATACCAACGCTACAGGTAGTAATAACACTGGTAGCGGCCATAGTGCACTATATACTAATATCTATGGAAATGACAATACAGGTCTTGGTTATAATGCAGATGTTGCCAGTAACTCACTGACAAATGCTACTGCTATAGGGTCTAATGCAGTAGTAAATGCCAACAATAAAGTAAGGATTGGTAACACTACCGTTACAATAATAGAAGGTCAAGTTCCATTTACTCCTTCAGATGCACGTTTTAAAGATAATATTACAGAAGAAGTGCAAGGTTTAGATTTCATAAAACTACTTCGTCCTGTAGTGTACAACTTTGATACTAAAAAGTTTGAAGAGTTCTTGACCAAGAACATGAGCGATGAGCAAAAGAAAAAGCATATGCAAGGTAAAGACTTCGGTCCGTCTACAGCTATTCGCCAAAGTGGTTTCTTAGCGCAAGAGGTAGAAGAAGCTATCAAAAAGTCTGGCTACAATTTCAATGGCTTGCACGTGCCTGAGAGTGATGACGACAACTATAGTATAGCATATGCTCAGTTTGTAGTGCCATTGGTAAAAGGTATGCAAGAGCAACAAGAAATGATAGAAGAGCAAAAGCAAATGATCGCGATATTGCAACAGCAAGTAAGTGATCTACAAAAAGGTCAGTCAAACCAAACTACAGGTGTTGGCACTCAGTTCGGCTCTAATATCTCTATGGATCAGAACGTTCCTAATCCGTTCACTAATGAAACAGTAGTTAACTTCAACTTGCCTCAGCAGATAAACAGTGCATACATGGTAGTGTATGACCTATCTGGTAAGCAACTTAAGAAACTACCTATCGATCAGCGTGGTGCTTCATCTATCACCATCACTTCAGACAACTTAGCAGCAGGTATGTACATCTACACTATCATTGCAGATGGAGAACCGGTAAGCTCTAAGAGAATGATAGTAGCTGATAAATAAACAACTAAGATGTCATAAGTATTAAAATGTTATATAGTAAGAGCGGCTCAATTTAGGGTCGCTCTTATTGTTGTTTTTATTTTGTATTTTTGCTATAATAAACCATAGCAATTATCACAATGAAAAACACCTACCAAACCTTTATCAACGAGCTGCTGGCACATGGCGATAAGTTTCGCGCCTACAAGGCAGCATACCCAAACGCATCGGGCGAGGCACTAAAAGTTGCCACCAACAGACTACTCCGCCGCCCGGAGGTACAGGCACAATTACAAGAAGCAAGTACAGCCGCAAGAGCCAAAGCCTTGGCTAGTTTTGAAGAGACGGTCAGTACCGACCTTGCCGAACAGTTTACCACCATCAAAGAAAAGCGCAGGATACTCCACCTGATGATAACAGGGCAATGGAAGACCAAGCGGTGCGTAAAGCTGAAAGACCGCATAGAGGAAGTGGAAGAGGATATTAGCCCACATGCCATGCTTCGCGCTATAGAGCTTGATGCTAAGCTGGAAGAATGGCAAAGACGCATAGCTGCCGAGCAGGAGGAAGCACAAAAGCAAGAGGAGCGACGCCAACCACAGCCTACCCAATTACTCCCCGATACCGACCCCTTCCCTAAATACGGTACGGCAGATGAGATGTGTGCTTGGCATAAACGTAAGAACAAGGGCAAGGGTACTTGTAGGGTGGAGGACAATAATATCTTCATATACGAGACCAATAATGGTAAGAACATTGCTTGCCATCAGCTACAACCCCAACCGCCAAAATTGCAGGAAGCGACTCCCACAGAGCCATCTTCACCAAGCCAAACAGGTACAACAGAAGTAGCTACAAATGATGATGCCCAACACGATTGGCAACTATACCGACAGCATGGTGGTGTGTGTAGCAACCTCAATACCAACATAGAGCAGATACGGCAAAACTTCATCAACCTCAGCCCACGCTCGCGCAAGGCATTGATACGACCCCTCATTGCATCTACCCCGGATATGCAGCGGTCAAAACCAGTCTGATCCCTTCATTATCTGCCATCTACACCCCTTATGTGCAATACTGACTTAAATATTGTATTTTCGCTGATTAACTGGTTGATATTATAATCAGACAGGTAGATGCCGGAGCAGAAAAGTGAAGTATGGATATGGTGGCTCCGAACCGGTTATCGCCATATATAATGGCGGTCATAGCATTGTAACTACCTGCTGTCCATATAAATATACATAAAATGGGATGTGGAAATTGTGGGTCTGGCGCAGACGGAAAACCGGGCGGTTGTAAAGGTAATGGAGGATGTAGTAGTGGCGGATGCAACCGAATGAACGTTTTTGACTGGCTAAGCACCCTGCCCTTGGCAAACGGGGCAAAACCTTATAATATAGTAGAGTTATCTTTTAATAAAGGGAGTCGTAAAGACTATTACATCAATAATGGGAACCAACTACCCGAAAAAGGGGACTGGTACGCTGTGGAAGGCGTTAGCGGGTTCGACGTAGGGCAGGTAAGTCTGTCGGGAGACCTGGTAAAGCTACAACTGAAGAAGTACAATATTGATGCTAAGACCATAGAGAAAAAGATGCTCCGCAAGGCTACGGACGAGGATCTGGACCAATACATGGCGAGTAAGAATCGCGAGGTAGAGATGCTGATCCGTGCACGTGTAATGGCTAGGAACCTGAAGCTGGAAATGAAGCTCTGCGAGGTGGAGCTACAGGCAGATGGTAGAAAAGCCACTTTCTTCTACACAGCAGATCAGCGGGTCGATTTCCGCGAGCTGATCAAGGTATATGCATCAGACTTTAAGGTGAAGGTAGAGATGCGCCAGATAGGTGCAAGGCAAGAGAGTGGTAAAGTAGGTGGTATCGGTAGCTGTGGTAGAGAGCTATGCTGTAGTACGTGGTTATCAGACTTTAAGAGTGTGAACACAGCAGCTGCGCGTTATCAGAATTTGTCTATCAACCAAGCCAAGCTCAGCGGACAATGTGGCAGATTGAAATGTTGCTTGAACTATGAGCTGGATACGTATATGGATGCCTTATCGGTATTCCCCGAGCAAGCAGATACGCTAGATACCGTAAAAGGTACTGCTACACTGCAAAAGCGCGACATCTTCAAAAACCTGATGTGGTATAGCTATAGAGAAAGCAACAAGCAATATCCGCTATCTATAGAGCGTGTGAAGGAGATATTGAGGGAGAATAAAGCTGGTAAGAAGGCTGATGAGCTGCAACCGGTAGAGATAGAAGTAAGTATTGATACGGGTAAGTCTAGCGTTAAGGCCGATATGGGCTTTGTGAACGACGTAGGGCAGATATCATTACGCTCTCTGGAGAAAGGCAACCGCAAGAAGAAAAAGAAGAAGAGTGGTGGTGGCAAGCCTCAGCAGAACAAGGGCAATGCCAACAGGCCTCAGCAGCAGGCTCAAGGTGGTCAGCAGCAACAAGGTCAGGGCAAGCAGCAAGGTGGCGGCAGAGGTCCGCAAAAAGCCAGAGGCAACAATAATAATAGCAACAACCAAGGTAGTGGTCGTCCGCCGCGCAATAAAGACGGCAATAAGCCGCAGCAGGGTGGTGGCAACCGCAACAAGCCACAGGGGCAAAATAAAGGTGGTCAGTCCTCAGGCGGGAACGATCGGAAACAAAATGGCCCGAAAGGCAATAGCCAAGGGCGTCCTCCTCGCAGCAGACCGAAACAAAACGAGAACAACGGGAACAGTCCGAAACAACAATAAGAACAAAAGAGAACAAAATATAAAAGGAGGCGTTAGCCTCCTTTTACCATCATATAGTAGTTAGTTCTTTTATTAGTTAGCAAACTCACTCATGAACTTGATACGCATCATTTGTAGTTGCTCTATAGATACATCCAGGTCGCGGAACTCTTCATAAGCGTCTTCCAGGTCATCATCTTCACTATTACGGAAGTAATCGAAGATGTCCTCCTGTTCGTACTCATCCAGCTCTTGCTCCAGCGTGTAGTCTATATTTAGGCGTGTACCACTAGCCACGATGCTCTCCATAGCTACCATTAGCTCTTCCAGCGTCAAGCCTTTATTTTTGGCAATGGTCTCCAGTGGTATCTTCTTGTCTATATTCTGTATGATGTAGACCTTCATGCCGCTTTTGTTCACTACACTCTTCATTACGAAGTCGTCCGGCTTGTCTATATCATGCTCTTCTACATACTCCTCTATCATCTTCACGAACTTCTTGCCGTATCTGATGGCCTTACCCTTGCTCACCCCTTGGATCTTCTCCAGTTCTTCCAGAGTAGTAGGGTAGTTCATGGCCATATCTTCAAGAGAGTTCTCTAAAAAGATGACGAATGGTGGAAGTCCTTTCTCCTTGGCAACCTCTTTTCTGAGGTCTTTCAGCATCTCAAACAGTACAGGGTCTGTAGTGCCTGAGTTTGCAGGAGCTGGCAAGTCTTCATCCTCATTGGCCACATCTACAAATTCATGGTTCAGTGATACCATGATGGAGAATGGCTTTTTAAGGAAGCGACGACCTTTATCAGTTATCTTCAGTAGTCCATATTCTTCTATATCCTTACGTAGCAAGCCTTCCAGCATCATTTGGCGGATAAGAGAGTACCAGAAGTTATCTTCCATCTCCATTACCTTACCTGTGCCAAATGAGCTTAGCTTATCGTGTCTGAAGGTCTTTATTTGTGGGTTTGTTTTTCCCTGGGTCACATTCACCACGTAGTCTATGTTGAATTTTTCATCCAACTGGTTGACCACGTCCAACACTATTTTAGAACTGTCTTTTACCTCTAGCTTTTCTTTAGGGTTCAGACAGTTGTCACAATGACCACAGTTGTCCTCTTCATACTTTTCACCAAAATAGTGGAGTAATAGCTTTCTGCGGCATACACTGCTTTCAGCATAAGCTACAGTTTCTGATATTAGTTGAGCACCCATTTCGCGCTCGCTGAGCGGCTTATCGCGCATAAGGTGTTCCAGCTTTTGTACATCCTTATTAGCGTAGAATAGCAAGCATTTACCTTCCATACCGTCACGGCCTGCACGCCCTGTTTCTTGATAGTAATTCTCTAGAGATTTAGGTATGTTGTAGTGTATCACAAAGCGTACATCGGGCTTGTCGATACCCATACCGAATGCTATGGTAGCTACGATCACGTCAACCTCTTCCATCAGGAATTGGTCTTGACGTTTGGCACGTACGGCAGAGTCTAGCCCTGCATGATATGCCACTGCAGATATGCCATTAGCCTGTAGCGTATTTGCCAGCTCTTCTGTTGTCTTACGGTTGAGGGTATATATAATGCCACTCTTACCTTTGTGTGAGCGGATGAACTTTACAATATTCTTTAGCACCTGAGCTTTAGAGCCTTTAGGTTGTATCTCGTAGTACAGATTTGCACGGTTGAACGAGGATACGAATACATTTGGTTTATCCAGCTCCAAGTTCTTCACTATATCATCTTGAACCTTAGGTGTGGCAGTAGCTGTAAGTGCGATGATAGGCAAATCAGGGTCGATCTCCTTCATCATGCTTCTTAGCTTACGGTATTCAGGACGGAAGTCGTGCCCCCATTCTGATATACAGTGAGCCTCATCTACAGCAAAGAATGATATAGATATATCTCTGAAAAAGGCAATGTTCTCTTCCTTAGTAAGGGTCTCCGGTGCTACATATAGCATCTTGGTAGTACCATCAGTAAGGTCAGACTTTACTTTCCTTTGTTGGGTTTTGCTAAGGGTAGAGTTTAAGAAGTGGGCAATATTGTCTTTACTGCTATAGCTTCTTATCAGGTCTACCTGATTCTTCATCAATGCGATAAGCGGCGATACAATGATAGCTACGCCATCGCTTAGTAATGCCGGTAGCTGGTAGCACAAAGACTTACCTCCACCTGTTGGCATTATAACAAAGGTATCCTTACCTGCAAGGATACTTTTAATGATCTTTTCTTGGTCTCCTTTGAATTTTTCAAAGCCAAAGTGCTGCTGTAACTCTTTTTTTAAGTTCAGCTTCGGTTGTCGAGAAACGGTACCTGCATCCATACTCTAATAATTTACCTCAGGTATAAGTCTTATCATTCACAAGTTGTTAGTACAAATAATCTATATAGATAGGACTTTGTCGGTG
>CAZPDA010000157.1:0-7238 GCA_964585115.1 uncultured Flavipsychrobacter sp. | reverse complement strand
GGGTACATCAGGCAACACAGGTATGGGCTTGGCATTGGCTGCTATAGCTCGTGGCTACAAATGTATCTTCACTACTACCGATAAGCAGAGTAAAGAGAAGGCAGATATCCTTAAAGCATTTGGTGCAGAGGTTATCGTATGCCCTACAGATGTAGAGCCTGAAGACCCACGCTCTTACTATTCAGTATCTGCGCGTTTGGCAAAGGAGATACCGAATAGCTGGTATGTGAACCAGTATGATAACCTGGCCAACCGTCAGGCTCACTACGAGCAGACGGGTCCTGAGCTTTGGAACCAGACAGATGGTAAGATAACACACCTTGTAGTAGCTACAGGTACAGGTGGTACGGTGACAGGTACGGGTAAATACCTGAAAGAGCAGAACCCTAACGTTAAGGTTTGGGCTATTGACTCTTACGGTTCGCTACTTACCAAATGGCACCGCACGGGCGAGCTGGATATGAACGAGGTTCATCCATACATCGCCGAAGGTCTTGGTGAAGATTTCCTTCCTGAGAACTACATCCGCGACGTTATCGACCATTTTGAGCAAGTAACGGATAAGGATGGTGCTGTAATGGCACGCCGCATCACTAAAGAAGAAGGTATATTCGTTGGTTACTCTGCGGGTTCAGCACTTGCAGGTCTGCGCCAGCTGAAAGATAAACTAACTAAGGACGACCTTGTAGTTATCGTCTTCCACGACCACGGTAGCCGCTACGTAGGTAAGGTATACAACGATGAGTGGATGCTGGACAGAGGTTTCCTTGATGTGAAGACCGTTCGCGACCTATTGAATGGTTTGGGTGCTCGCCGTTTGGTGACCTTAGCAGGCGACCAAAAAGTTAGCGACGCACTAGACCTGATGAAGAAGTACGACATAGAGCAGATACCTGTAATGGATGGGTTGGAGCCTATAGGCGCGGTGACGCAAGTAGGTCTGTTCCGCAAAATGATAGACGACCACGACCTGAAAGATAAGAACATAGCAGACGTGAAGGAAGATGCACTACCAACCGTAGAGCTGGATACTCCGCTAGAGCGTTTGAGCAGCTTCATCAACAAAGAGAATGGTGCCGTACTTACAAGAGACGATAGTGGTCAGTACCACATCCTTACTAAGTATGATGTTATTGATGCATTAAGTAAATAAATGGAAGAATCATTTTTTAAGAGAATATGGCAAAGGCCACCCGTGGTATTCCCGCTGGTGGCTTTGTTTCATGTAGTGCTGTTCTTGTACTACGTTTGGATATTCAGAAGCGAGCCATTCCCTAGTGAGGGTTGGGTAGTGCCGGGTATCTTGCTGTTGTATACCATTAGCTGGGTGTTCGTTTGTGACTACAGACGTTGGGCATCATTTGCCTACATTGGGCTTACTACTATCAGCATCGTACTCAGGTTCACGCTAGCAGACTATACGGATAGAGAACTGTATGCAGATACACTTTTCCCTGCCGATATATTGTTTACCTTCTTTATCATGTTCTACTACAAAAGATTTAAGTCATGACGAAGACCTTTATAGATATGATGGGTAGAGAGGTGGAAGTGCCTGTACTGCCCGAGCGTATTATTAGTGTTGTCCCTTCTCAAACAGAGCTGCTGTATGCGCTTGGTTTGGAGCAAGAGGTGATAGGCATTACCAAATTTTGCGTGCACCCTGAAGAGTGGTTTCGTAATAAAGAGCGCATAGGTGGCACTAAGAAGCTGGATATAGATAAGATAAGAAGCCTGAAGCCCGACCTCATCATTGCCAATAAGGAAGAGAACGAGCAAGAGCAGGTAGAAGAGCTGGCAAAAGAGTTTCCCGTATGGATAAGCGACATTAATACATTGCCCGATGCCTTGCTGATGATGCAAGTAGTGGGGCAGATGACGGGTATGCAGGGTAGGGCAAATGCCTTGGTCGAAAATATAGTGAATGGTTTCACCAACCTGAGCAAAGCGACTCAACCTAAACGTGTGGCTTACTTCATATGGCGAGACCCGTGGATGAGTGTGGGTAAGGATACCTTCATCAGCAATATGATAACCACTATGGGCTGGCAGAATGTGTTGGCAGATAGAGAACGCTATCCTGAAATAACACTGGAAGAGCTGAAAGAATATAAGCCCGATGCGGTGCTGTTATCGTCAGAGCCATTCCCTTTCAAAGAAAAGCATATAGAAGAAGTAAAGGCCGTATTGCCTGATGCTGAAGTGCTATTGGTAGATGGGGAGATGTTTAGCTGGTATGGCAGCAGGTTGCTACAGGCTACGGACTATTTTATGCAATTGGCTCATGGGTAAGTTTATATTATACGCCTAAAGCTCTATATTTATACAAATAATACATACCAATGAAATACATACTTGTTGCTGCTGTAGCACTACTGGCACTAACCACTACCTCTTGTCGTAAGTCTTATACTTGTGAGTGTACTTTTATCGATAACAACTTTGGTAGTACACGTCCTTCATCTCCTACTACTGAGTTCAGACAGGTAGAGGCAAGAACTGAAGATAAGGCAAAGGATAACTGCGACGACCTGGAGTACGAATATCAAAACGCATCTTGCGAATTACAATAAAACCGTAAGCACATGCCTGTAAGTATAGGAGGGCTACGCACCGTAGTATATATGGTGCCCGACCTTAACGCAGCTAAAGAATGGTATTCCAAAACCTTTGGCATCAAACCTTATTTTGATACGGAATTCTATGTTGGTTTCAATGTAGGAGGCTATGAGTTGGGTTTGCACCCTCAAAACAGTGATGCCGAAAAGACGGATAATGTATATGCCTATTGGGCTGTAGAAGACGTGCCTAAAGTATATGATACATTACTGGCTGAAGGGGGTACTGCACTAGAGAAGCCTACTGATGTGGGAGAGGGAATAGTACTAGCTGCGGTGAAAGACCCTTGGGGTAATGCTTTTGGTATTATAGATAATCCGCACTTTAAGCTGCAATAAGCTATATCAATATTGCTGTTCTCTGAATGACTGATAACAGTTTTTTAATCTATATGTGGCAAAGCTAATTAGGAGAGCAAGTATCTTCTTATATCTTTGCCACTTCTTATATATAAGAGGAAAAAGATCGTTTTGCGCCATACCATGTTCAGAAATATCACCAGAGCCGATTTTCGATTTATTATTGGTCTGCTGGTTACTCATGCGGTCTTCTTTGTTATCGCGCTTAATTACAAGCGTATATACAATGGAGACTCTTTTGAGTACATATATATGGGCTTGAACATCAAAGACCATTTCTGGTTCTATGCCGGCAACTCAGCACTCCCTATTACAGAAGAATACATGACCCTAAGACCTCCTCTGTACTCTATAATGCTATCGGTGATATATATGTTTACCGTTAACAACTGGGTGATGTTGGTGATACAGAATATTGTATCCATATTTAATATATACTACCTGCGCGATACGATACGGAAGATGGGCTACAGCCGTAAATACGATTGGATACTCATAGCCTTTGTGCTCATCAACCCTTCACAGTTCATACACACCAATACCATAGCACCGGATATATTCTTGCAAACCTCAGTGCTGATATATTTCAGGCACTTTGTTTTGCTCATCAAGCGGAAGGATTGGAAGCATGGCTTATGGATAAGCTTGGCACTTACCGCAGGTCTGTTGCTTAAGCCTGTATTGTATCCGTTCGCCTACCTGCATATTATTATGCTGATAATAGTTGCGGCTTATATCAAGCGTGGCTATCTCCGTCCTATACTAGTTGGGGCAATACCTATTGCTGTAGTGCTGCTCTATAGTTTTTGGAACTATACACGTACGGATAAGTTTCACTATACCAGTACGCAGTCGTTCAATGCGGTATCGTACTATTACTATTATTATGCTCATAAAGAAGGTATACCCAAGGCGCAAGCATTTCTGCAAGCAGAGCGAGATAAGATGAACGCAATGCCTGAGTTCAAGGATAGGTATGACTATGCTAATGAGCGTGGCATAACCCTGCTGAAAGAGAATTTTTGGCCGTATATGTATCATCATACTACCAGAGGGCTGCGCATGTTCATAGACCCGGGCAAGGGCGACTATGATATGTTTACAGGCAGAGCAACACTTGGCGGGCTGTATAGTGGTGACAACAATAAGACCTTTTCACAAGTATGGCGAGACGATGGGCTGACGGGTATAGACGAATATATAGAAGAGAACCCAAGCGTATTCATTGCAATGATAGTGCTGATGTTCAACTTCCTCAGGTTGATAGGCTTGGCATTATATCTATTCAATAGAAGAACGAATAAATACATCAAACTATGCGTAGTCGTATTGCTGGGTTATATAGCCATAACTACAGGGCCTATTGCTAACACGCGCTACTTTATGCCTATCTCACTTATAGTGATAGGTTGTGCTACTATTGGGTACAAACATTTCTTGCACTGGAGAAAATATAGAGTTATTATTACAGAGAATTAGTAATGATAAGTTCATCTATTGTCTATCCTATATAAATACAATCCATTTTATATAGCAGCCCTATTATTGTGTGCTGCAGTACTGGCCGTTTATCCTTATCTACAATACTATATAGACCCTGATGCAGTGTCTTACCTTACCGTAGCGCAGCGATATGCTGACGGTGATTGGATGCAAGCCGTGAACGGATATTGGAGCCCTTGGAGCTGTTGGCTTACAGCCGTACTTATCAAAATAGGTGTAGCACCTTTCCTTAGTGCTATACTCATTAATGTACTCGCAGGTGTGGGTGTGCTATACGTTACGCAGTCCTTCTTTTTAAAGTTCAATCTTGAATCGACCCTTCAGGGCTTAATGCTCACGGCATTAGCTCTGTTTCTTGGCTATGCCACCTTTGCGCAGACCTTTGCCGACCTGTGGGAGGTATTCTTCATGCTCTGTTGCATCAGGTTGATAAGTAGCGACTGGTTTCACCGAAAGCCAAAACTGTGGGTGCTGACGGGTGTGTGTGCTGCACTAGCTTATTTTGCTAAGGCTTATGCTTTTCCATACCTCATTATAAGTATACTGGCATGTACATGGTATGCTACTAAGGCTAAGAAAAAACGCTATCGTAAGCTATGGATAAAGAGTGTAGCCGTAGTGCTGGGGACTATGTTCGTTATCAGTATGCCTTGGATAATAGCACTCTATAATAAATATGGAATTGTGACCACAGCCACATCGGGCAAGCTGAACCTTAGTTGGTACTTGGTGGGGCATCCCTACTGGGCAGATGGTATCAAGCATATCATTCCACCTGTATATCCCGATAGTCCTTTCTATTGGGAAGACCCTTTCGTTGCCAATGGAGATACGCCAATGTTCTTTAGTTCGTTCAAGCTAATGATATTGCAGTTAGTGAAGCTGGGCTACAATTTATTGAAGCTGCCATTGGCTATGAATAAGCTCAATGTGTTCTTCGTGTTCATATGGATGGTGGCAATAGGTATGTTGCTATCGCGCAAGGTAAGGCATGTATTCTGCACCAATAAGATAATAATACCCGCTGTAGCATTCTTGCTTTATCCTTCGGGCTTTTTGCTGATAAACTACGAGCCACGCTATTTGTGGTTCATGGTACCTCTGAGTATGCTATTTGGCGGACTGATGATGCAACAACTCTTGCCGCAGCTTGACGGTAAGCATACGCTCCGCAACTTGATAATGTTACTATTTGTGGGTGGGTACCTGATATGGCCTGTGTGGGAGGTAAGAACCATGATAAATGACGGGAAGGTGGACTATGAGATAGCACAACAGCTAAAGGAAGACGGGGTGAGCGGAAGCTTTGCCTGCAATGCGGTATTTGAGAATGGATACTTCCCCAATGCCTCTCGTATAGCCTACCATTCGGGTATGCAGTATTATAATATGCCTTATGCTAATACTCCCTATGCAGAGCTGCTAGACGAGATGAAGCGGTATAAAGTAGATTATTACTTGTACTTCTATAACACGGAGACCGCTGCGCAGAATTTTGTGCCTACAGATGCTAATGGCAATAGCTTGCAAGAGCTATACAAAGGACAGTTTGAAGGGCTGAAAGTGTTTAAAATGACATATTAGACAATATTTTTGCCCATATGGGGTTCATTTCTTATTTAGTTATTACTTTTGCACGAATTTTAGTTAATCATTAATCAAAACTATGGCTGCGAACAAAATACAGGAATTACTAGGTGATAAGGCAGCTTATTACTTAGACCACACTTGTAACACAATTGATAAATCAATGCTACACCTACCGTCTGGTAGCGCAGTAGACGATATCTGGATCCCTTCTAACCGTAACATCCAAACATTGAATAGCATTCAGCGTTTGTTAGGTCATGGTCGTTTGGGTAATACAGGTTATGTGTCTATACTGCCTGTAGACCAAGGTATAGAGCATAGTGGTGGTGCTTCTTTTGCTCCTAATCCTATATATTTTGATTCTGAGAACATCATTAAGCTAGCTATAGAAGGTGGTTGTAACGCTGTTGCTTCTACATACGGTGTGTTAGGTAGTGTTGCACGTAAGTATGCACACAAGATACCTTTCATCGTTAAGATAAATCACAATGAGTTCATCTCATATCCTGATAATTTCGACCAGATCATGTTCGGTACTATCAAAGATGCTTGGAACATGGGTGCTACTGCTGTTGGTGCTACTATATACTTCGGTAGCCCAGAGAGCAACCGTCAGATAGTAGAGGTAGCTAAAGCATTTGAATATGCACACTCTCTAGGTATGGCTACAGTATTGTGGTGCTACCTGCGTAATAGCAACTTTAAGGTTGATGGTGTAGATTATCATACTGCTGCTGACCTTACAGGACAGGCTAACCACTTAGGTGTTACTATCCAAGCGGATATCATCAAGCAAAAATTACCTGAAGTGAATGGTGGTTACAACGCTATCAAAGTAGGTAAGACGCATAAGAAAGTATATGATGAACTAACTACAGATCACCCGATCGACCTTACTCGTTACCAAGTAGCTAACTGCTATATGGGACGTTCAGGTCTTATCAACTCTGGTGGTGCATCTAAAGGTTCTGCATCGTCTGACATGCAAGAGGCGGTAATGACTGCAGTTGTAAACAAGCGTGCAGGTGGTATGGGCTTGATCAGCGGACGTAAAGCGTTCCAAAAACCAATGAATGAAGGTGTTGAGCTACTGAACACTATTCAGGATGTATACTTGGACGATACGATCACTATCGCATAATATCAACTTAGAAATATATTGTAGAA
>CAZPDA010000156.1:0-7348 GCA_964585115.1 uncultured Flavipsychrobacter sp. | reverse complement strand
TCGGTAACCAGCTTGATACCTTTATCTTCAAACACTTGATCATTGGGCTGATCTTCATTGTCAAAATCCAATTTGTAAGACAATCCTGAACAACCGCCACCTACTACACCTACACGAAGAAAATAATCATCCGACAACTCTGCATTTGAGCGCAGTTCTTCGATCTTTTCTTTTGCTTTGTCACTAATATTTATCATAATGCACAATGATTTTCAGGGCAGTTAATAATGTATAATTTTCACTTCTATCACAATAACCTTTTACACTAATACTATCTAACCACTTGAAAACTTATCTCCGTTCTAATTTATATTAATGTTTCTTTCCTTCTAATTCTAGTTCTGGTAAACCATTCTTAACACGATAGTCGTTGATAGCTGCTTTGATAGCGTCTTCAGCCAATACAGAGCAGTGTATCTTAACCGGAGGAAGATTCAACTCTTCTACGATCTCCATATTATCGATAGCCAAAGCCTCATCTACGCTTTTACCTTTTAGCCACTCTGTAGCTAAAGAAGAAGATGCAATTGCAGAACCACAACCGAAGGTCTTGAATTTAGCGTCCTTGATAACACCAGACTCTTCATCTACATCTATCTGTAAGCGCATAACGTCACCACACTCTGGTGCGCCAACAAGTCCTGTACCTACTGTTTTCTTTCCTTTATCCAGCGTTCCTACGTTCTTAGGATTCTGATAGTGATCAATTACTTTTTCTGAATATGCCATGTTAGTTTTTTTAGATAGTTGATAATATAATTAGTGATGTGCCCACTCGATCGTATCTAGATCGATACCTTCTTTATACATTTCCCACAATGGACTCATTTCACGTAGTTTCAATACTGTTTCAGTGATCGCCTTTATCGTATAGTCGATCTGCTCTTCTGTAGTGAAACGACCAAGACCGAATCTTAGAGAGCTATGTGCAAGGTCATCACCAAGACCTAGAGCCTTAAGTACATAAGATGGCTCTAATGATGCTGAAGTACATGCAGAACCACTTGATAGAGCAATATTCTTATTGAATCCCATCATTAAACCTTCACCCTCTACATGCTTGAATGAAATGTTACAAACATGTGGTAGACGATGCTCTACACTACCATTCACATATGCTTCTTCTACTTTAAGTAGTTCTTGCTCCAATTTATCACGTAGTATGCTCAGGCGCTTAGCTTCTTCTTCCATCTCATTCATTGCTATCTCACAAGCCTTACCAAAGCCCACAATACCCGGAACATTCATAGTACCACTACGCATACCACGCTCGTGGCCACCGCCATCCATCTGAGAAGTGACCTTCACACGAGGATTTTTACGACGTACGTACAATGCACCTACACCTTTAGGTCCGTACATTTTGTGTGCGCTGAATGCCATAAGGTCTATACCATCAGCCTGAACGTCTACCGGTATTTTACCAACAGCCTGTGTAGCATCTGTAAAGAATAATACACCATGCTTACGAGCAATAGCGCTTATCTCACGTATTGGTTGCACTACACCTATCTCATTGTTACCATACATGATAGAGATGAGGATAGTTTTGTCAGTGATCGCGTTTTCAAGCGCGTCAAGGTCTATCAAACCATTTTCAGCAACAGGTAGATAAGTAACCTCACCACCTTGCTTTTCTATATGCTTACAGGTATCTAGCACAGCCTTATGCTCTGTAGTACAAGTAATTATATGATTTCCTTTTGATGCATACATTTCGTACACACCTTTTAGTGCCAAGTTATCAGCTTCAGTAGCACCGGATGTAAATATGATCTCTTTTGGAGAAGCATTGATCAGTTTAGCAACTTGCTCACGAGCATAGTCAACAGCCTCTTCACCTACCCAGCCAAATGAGTGGTTGCGGCTAGCAGCGTTACCAAATTTTTCGCTGAAATAAGGCAACATCTCCTCTACTACACGCGGGTCGCACGGTGTCGTAGCATTATTGTCCAGGTATATTGGCAATTGTAATTCCATAAAAAGTTTTTCTCTACGTTTTAATTCCAACTACAAAGTTACGTCAAATGTCCTACTTTAGGGCAGAAAGTGCATTATAGGTTTATATAAACCTATTTGTAAAACTTATTATAGATATGCGAAAAATAGAACACCTGGGCATAGCCGTTAAGAGTTTGGAGACCTCTGTTCCCCTGTTTGAAAAGTTATTGAATACAGATTGCTATAAGACAGAATCCGTTGAAAGTGAAGGAGTTAACACTGCTTTCTTCCAAATGGGTGACTCTAAGATAGAGCTATTGGAAGCTACAAATACAGATAGTGCCATACATAAGTATTTGGAAAAGCGCGGTGAGGGCATTCACCATATAGCTTACGACGTAGAAAATATACATGCTGAGATGAAGCGTCTATCGGATGAAGGGTTTATCATCCTGAACGAAACGCCTAAAAAAGGTGCTGATAATAAGCTAGTATGCTTCTTACATCCTAAAAGCACCAATGGTATATTAGTAGAACTATGTCAAGAGATCAAGTAGCGCAATACTAACCCTTATAACTAATGGCAGGCTTCAGTAGGTACTGTATCACTAAATATAAGAGCACACCAACTAAAAACCCGAATACAGCTATCTTAAAATAAGAGCGTCCTTCTGATAAAGAAACTGTTGCCTCATCTATTATATGTAATGTAGCGGGCATGGCCTGCTTCTCTAGCAGATTTTGTTTGCGCTTATACAACCCATACGACATATCATATATATACCCTACTGTAGTAGAGTCAATATGTCCTACAATATTTCTGCTAAGAGAACTTTTGGTAGAATCCAGTAGTGATAACTGTCTGTCAATATAGACTAGCTCTTTTGCAATTTGTTTGCTTCTATATTCTCTTAGTTTATCTAGATGTTTGCTACCTGCCTCTAAATATGAAACAATACCATATTGTACACTATTTACTCCTACAGTATCAACCATGTATATATTCACGGTAAAAGGGATCGTATCAGTATTGAAATCGTTTACAAGCTCCTCACCAATTATATTTACGCCTTCTATACCTTTTATTGTAGCTGCCACATTATTATCGATACTCAACAGGTCTGCTACCTTTTTATGCTGGCCTCTTTCTAATAGTGCATTCAGCTTGGATAGCCTGTCTCCGTATACTTTACGTATTAGTTCATCGTACGCTACTGTGAAAGAAGACCTGTATATACCAGACTGTTTATAATTATATATATACAGCACAGCAATCACTAACACTATACAGGTTAGCAACAGCCCTAAGTTTCTCTTTAGATCATATAGAAAGTGATGCAACATAGCTATCACCTTACGGTAAAGCCCTTTACCTGTCACATCATTTACATTATTGTTAGTCATCATTTATGTGGTAAGGCAAAAGTAGTATGATTTTCCGTAGAATACGTAACCTTAAGTTAACATTAGAACCAACCTTTCCTTTTGAAATACATCCACATTAATAATGGTATGATGATCATTAATGCTACTGTGATATAAAAACCATCTTTTTGGTGAGACAGTGGTATTACTTCAAAGTTCATCCCAAAGATGCCACCAATGACTGTAGCCGGTGCCATGAGGGTAGCAAGCAGCGTAAATACCTTCATCACCTCATTCATCCTCAGGTTTATTTGGCTCATAGATAGATCTTGGAGGTTCATCACCATATCGCGGTGGTTCTCTATATATTCCGTAGCCTGCATACTGTGGTCTAATACATCCTTATAGTACTTTTCATGTTCTTCTTCCAGCAGTTCACTATTACTTCTTATAAAGGAGTGCACCAGTTCTCGTACAGGCGATACCGACCTTCTCATTACCATCACCTCTCTACGCAATATACTAATGCGGGGTAGTGCGGTCTTCTCATGCTTTTGTAGCAATAAGCTATCTTCCAGTCTTTCAATACGCTCGTTAATGCGCTCTATAATGCCGAAGTAGCTATCCACTATAGTATCTATCAGGCTATAACATAGGTAGTCTGCCGTTCCTTTCCTTATACGTGTACCTCCATTCCTTATTCTATCTCTCACGGGGTTGAACACATCTCTCCTCGGGTCTTCCTGAAAAGAGATAACGAACTTCTCACCCAATACAATACTTACTTGCTCTGTCTCTACCTCTTTGGTCTTTTCATTATAATACATCATAGGTAGCAGGCAGAATATCACATCGCCAAGATCATCCATTTTGGCTCGCTGTCCTACACTCAATATATCCTCCACTATCAAGTGGTGTACACCAAACGTAGCACATAGTCTTTCTATCTCGGGTTTTCTTAACCCATCTACATTTATCCAAGTTATCCTTCCACTATTAATGAACTCATGGCACTTTTCTTCTTCTATATTCTTAAACTCTTCAAAGGTCTCGCTATTGTAGTCGAATACAGAGTATATAGGTTTTACTTCTTCTATACGCTGCTGGGGTTCCTTAGCAGGGTTGAAGTAAGTTATCGGACGTCGCTTTGTATAGTTCCAAGTCCACTCAGGCAGTAGTTTTGCTAAACCTTTCGGATATAATCTGTTCGCCATACCATTCTTTGTATATGCTACTAATTTAGTTTTTTGTGCTTATGTTCACACAATATTTTGGGTATATTCAACCTTATCAATAATTTTCGCACAATATTTTATTGCACAACTATGAAGAAAATACTACTTGCACTCATTTGTATCTTATCATTGAACACCGTGTTTGCACAAGACAGATATAAGAAGAAGGTCGTTATAGAGACTGAATTTGGAGACATAGAAATGGTACTCTATCAAAACACACCTAAACATAGCAAGAATATGCTGAAGCTGGCTAAAGAAGGTTTTTATGATAGCACACTTTTCCACCGTGTTATTCCACAGTTCATGATACAAGGCGGAGACCCTGAGTCTAAAAGAGCTATGCCGGGCAGACCATTAGGTAATGGTGATATAGGATATCGTGTAGACGCTGAGATAAATGATGTTAACTTCCACCAATATGGTGCATTGGCAGCTGCCAGAGATAACAACCCTGACAAAGCATCTTCAGGATGCCAGTTTTACATAGTAGTAGGTAAGAAGTTCACTGATGCTGAGCTTGACCAACTTTCTGCACGTACCGGTAGAAAATATACTGCTGCACAAAGAGAGGTATATAAAACAATAGGCGGTACACCACACTTAGATGGTAGCTATACCGTATACGGACAAGTAGTAAGCGGTATGGATGTGGTAGAGAAAATAGTGAGTCAAGAAAGAGACCGTATGGACAGACCTAATAAGGATATGCGTATGAAGAAGGTTTACGTGAAGAAGAAGAAATTCTTGGGCATATTCTAATGGAACTGAAACAACTAAAAAATTTATTGGACGAAAAAGTAAGGCTGTATGATCAGCCTTCTTTTATTAAAGGAGACCCCATTTCTGTTCCGCATCAGTTCACTAATAAGCAGGACATAGAAATAGCAGGGCTTTTCGCAGCGGTATTGGCTTGGGGCAATCGCACCACCATCATCAACAATTGCAATAAACTGATGGGCTGGATGGACGATGCACCGCACGACTTCATCCTCAACCATAAGGATACAGACCTGAAAGGTTTTCTGAGTTTTGTACACCGCACCTTCAATGCTACAGACCTATTATACTTTATAGCATTTCTTAAGTATCATTATCAGCAGTTCAACTCCTTAGAAGATGCATTTGTACCACAAGCAGCGTACAATGAAACATCTGTAGAGCAAGCATTGATACATTTTCACAATTACTTCTTCTCTATAGAACACCCTGACCGTACACGCAAACATATTGCCACACCTGCAAGAAAATCTGCCTGTAAGCGCATTAATATGTATCTGCGCTGGATGGTAAGAAAAGACAACCATGGCGTGGACTTTGGATTGTGGCAAAAGATAAGCCCACACCAATTGGTCTGTCCTTTAGATGTACATGTGGCACGCGTTGCTCACCGTTTGGAGCTGATAGAGAATACGAACTCCAACTGGAACAATGCCATGCTGCTCACCGAAAAGCTAAAGCAACTTAACCCCAAAGACCCTGCGATATATGACTATGCGCTATTTGGGCTTGGTGTTGCAGAGCGTTTTTAAACTGCTAACAACTCTTCTTCTAATGTAGGCTCCCACACTTCACCTACAAATGCATCGGGCAACAATACCAGAGACACGCCTTTCTCTTTCCACCATGTTGTTTCCGTAAGTTCTTTTAGGTTGATGACACCTGTTATATAACATCGTTTGGTTGTTTGGTTCCACTCATCTATCTGCACAAATTTGTCTTGTGGTATAGATGTTTGCCTATGAAAACTCACATATACATTCAAGAACACATCTTCATTCAACGTAGGTATAGAAGGGCGATTCTTTTTCTTGTACTCGTATTTATAATCATAACGCAAAGCAGATATATCACTCAACACCGCTGACGCTGTAGGAAAACTACCCGCACCTTTGCCATAGAAGAATTGTTGCTCTGCCAATCCGCTTTGTATCAATACTCCGTTGAACTCATTCTTCACATGAAACAATTGACTTTCCTGCTTTACAAACTGTGGTAAGACGAATGCCGTTACCGTATCACCAGACTGTTTATGCGCTTGTGCGGTAAGCTTTATTTCATAACCCTTCTCACGTGCATATTGTGCATCAGACTCTTGTAGGTTTTGTATACCCGTATGTACCAACGTTGTAGGATGAGCTACGATACCATACGCGTGTGCCAATAGTATAGACAGTTTGTTTACAGCATCTACCCCCTCTACATCAAGAGTCGGGTTACTCTCCGCAAAACCTTCTTGCTGTGCCTGACGTAGCGCATCGGCATAGCTGATACCTTCTGCAAATATCTTTGTAAGTATGTAGTTGGTAGAACCATTGAGTATTCCATTAACTCCCTGTAGCAGGTCATTATCGTAGTATTCTTCAAGGTTTCTGATGACGGGAATACTGGCACAACAGGCAGCCTCATACAACAACGGTGTTTTGTACTGCGCTTGTAGCTCTAGCAATTCAGGCAAATGTTCCGCTATCATTTTCTTGTTAGCGCTCACTACAGCTTTACCCGCTTGCAATGCTTTTTTTGTTATTGCAAAAGCAGCATCCGCATCGTCTATCAGCTCTACTATCACGTTGATGCTATTGTCTGATAATAGTATCTCAGGGTATATCGTAAACAGCTCTTTGGGTGCAGAACGTCCTTTTTCAGGATGTTTGATACACACCTTTTTGATGGTGGCATTCAATGATGTGGTTTGTTCTAAAACCTTATATAAACCTTCGCCTACTACGCCGAAGCCGAATAATCCTATGTTCAATTGTTTTTGTTGTATAGACATGTTGTTTTGATTTTTTATTGTTTAGACAGAT
>CAZPDA010000155.1:0-7376 GCA_964585115.1 uncultured Flavipsychrobacter sp. | reverse complement strand
TTCTATAACTATATAAAAAATCAACATTACAATGAAAAATCTAACCATCGTTGCCTTATCATTACTGTTGGTATCATCGGTATTATTTATGGCGTTCAAACCGTCACCTACACCTGCGCAGGCAAATGACCATGTAGCTCTTATTTTAAAGTTTGATAACTCAAGGGTCTTTATCAGTGAGAATGGAACAAACTTTGAAGAAATGAAAATTGATAGAAAGACTGTGAATGGTATATATGATATGAATGCACTAATTTCTGTTACTAAGAAATATGAAAGTCAAGGGTATAAGTTAGTAAGTGTTCATAATCAAAATCAAAATGGCAGTACTGATAATGTTATGATATGGATGACCAAGAGTAACTAAGCAAAACCTTACATAAGTTTCAATATTCTTAAGCAGTAGTTCGTTCTACTGCTTATTTATTTTATGGAGTAGGTAATCCATACCCAATAGCTCTGCGCAAGTGGCAATAGCAGTAATACTTACCCCTAGTACTCCGTGCATGTTCACATTTTGTCCTGTTAGCAGTAGATTAGGTATCTTAGTACGGGTAGGTATCGTTGTTTCAGCAGGGCGGGTAACATCTTTCAGGTTGCCATAGAGAGCACCTTCAGGTGTATTGGTATAGTCGCGATAGGTGAGTGGGGTAGCAGCTTTCCAGTTAGTGAAGTTCCCTTTTAGTTCAGGTACTCTTTCATATACTTTGTTCAGCAACCTTTCATTCTTTACGGTCTTAAATCTACCATAGCTCTCACCACGCTCACGTTCATGCCCCGTACGGTTGGTGATGTGTTCCCAACTCATTACCTCATCATAGTCCATATAGGTGAGTATACTCAAGCTCTCGGCATAGCCTTCGTTATTCTTATCCTCGTTGTAGAATAGTGCATAGTTAGTAGGCCAAGTATCAGTAGTATAATTCACCGCATTTAGTGCATCGGTATCTGCATTCCAGTATAGATTATGATGACGCATTTTTAGGGCTCTTGGCTTCAATACCAGATTCAGCATATAGGATGAAGTGGTCTGTTGTATACTATTGATACGTTTTCTATATGCTGGTTTTATGAGCTTACTATCCAGTATCTCAAGTAGTGCTTTAGGGTGAATGTTGGCTATGAATTGTTTACCGTATATGCGTTCACAATCAGCGGTCTCGGCATATTGTAGTTGTCCGCCATCTTCTACCAGTTTAGTAACGGTAGTATTTCGGTGTATGATACCTCCATGCTGTTGTAGCTCCTGCCAAAGGAACTTGGATATCTGTGAACTACCCGGATGCACCTTATGCGAACTATGAATATAACTTTCTAACACCAGCGCGTGTAGATAAAAAGGTGTCTTACCCTTTACTCCTGAATACAATAGGTTATTCCCAATAAGTACGTTCTGTAGTTTCTTGTTTTGGGTGAGCTTATTCAGAGTTTCGGATAGCTCCCAACTGGTCACAGCATCTTTCTCACCGGCATCACCATTCCTTAAACGGTATAGCGGAAAGTGGTTACCAACTTTAGATATAAGCTTGATATATTCTTCCAGTGTCTTACGCTCATTGGGGAAGTAGGGTAGCAACTGTTCTACAAAGTTATCCTTACCTTGTGCCTGTGGGTACTCTATATCCTCATCTCCAAAACACACTTTATCAAAGGCATTGGTATCATAGTTTTTAAGGGCGAGCTTATCCATGATGCCTGCATAGGAGAATATCTTATGGAGTGTATGCCCGTCACCCAAGCCACCTATGTAGTGTACGCAGCTATCAAATACCTTCTTATCTATAGAGAATGTTTGCAGGCAGCCACCCACTTGTTTGTCTTGCTCCAGTACGCAGACCTTCTTGCCTTCTTTGGCTAATATAACAGCAGATAGCAGGCCTCCAAGCCCGCCACCTACTATTACAATGTCGTATGTATGTCCACTACTCACTAGCAGCGGTATATTACATCATTTCCTTTATATCTTCCATAATGCGCTTGGCTATGTTGCTAGAGGTAGTCTCAGACGTACTCTCTGCATAGATGCGTATGATGGGTTCTGTATTAGATGGGCGAAGGTGTACCCAGTCTTTATCAAACTCTATCTTAACACCATCTTCAGTATTGATAGGTTGATTTTTATACTTGTCCTTTATCTGCTCAAATATGTTATTCAGGTCTATATCCTCACTCAATGCTATCTTGTTCTTAGAGATGAAATAGCTTGGGTAAGTATTGCGTAGTGCTTTTATGCTCTTGCCCGAATTAGCCAGATGTGTAAGGAATAGTGCGATACCTATTAAAGCATCACGACCGTAGTGCATTTCAGGAACGATGATACCACCGTTACCTTCACCTCCTATCACAGCATTTACCGCTTTCATCTTCTTCACTACATTCACCTCGCCTACGGCACTAGGCGTGTATTCACCACCATGCTTCTCGGTAACGTCTCTCAATGCGCGAGTAGAAGACATATTAGATACTGTATTTCCTTTCTTGTGAGATAACACATAGTCTGCCACAGCTACCAGTGTATACTCCTCGCCAAACAAGCTACCATCTTCACATACAAAGCACAGACGGTCTACATCAGGGTCTACCGCTATGCCTAAGTGTGCATTCTTCTTCTCAACTGTGTTACATAGCTCGGTAAGGTTCTCAGGTAGCGGCTCAGGATTGTGAGCAAAGTCGCCCGTCACTTCTTCATTTATAGTAATAACCTCATGTACGCCCAAAGCTTCCAGTAATGGTGGTACAGAGATGGCTCCTGTAGAGTTCACTGCATCTACTACTATTGAGAATTTCTTTGCCTTAATAGCTGCAACATCTACTAACGGATGCTCCAGTATAGCGTCTATATGTTTTTGTATATAAGTATCGTCTGTAGTAAGTGTACCTACCTTGTTGATAGGTGCATATTCAGGTTCATTGTTATCCGCATAGTCCAGTATCCACTGCCCGTCTTCTGCACTTAGAAATTCTCCTTTGCTGTTTAGTAGTTTCAATGCGTTCCACTCCTTAGGGTTGTGGCTGGCTGTAAGGATGATACCACCTGCTGCCTGCTCCATAGTGACCGCCATCTCTACAGTAGGGGTAGTACTGTGTCCGAGGTCTACAACGTCGAAACCGCAACCGCGTAGTGTAGCTACTACAAGGTCTCTCACCATAGGGCCTGACATACGTCCGTCTCTACCAATGATGATCTTGTTGTTATCGCCTTGAGTTCTTGCCCATGCTGCGTATGCTGTAGTGAATTTCACAGTATCTATAGGGGTAAGACCTGTGCCCGGTTTTCCGCCGATAGTTCCTCTAATGCCGGAAATAGATTTGATAAGTGCCATGTCGTTTCGTATAATGATGTATTTACTTGCTAAGATAAGTTTTTAGCTGAATGCCGTAGGGCAAATAAAGAAAAAGTAATGGTGGGATAAAACACACTTATTGTTAAAAAAGCAAAAGGCTACACTTGCATGAAATGTAGCCCCTTACGTTTGTGTATTAGGATCGTGCTTACGCCTCTTCTTGTTGTACTTCTTCTTCCTCAGCAGGTCTTAGTGCTGCTCTTATCAGTCCTTCTATTTCTTCCATCACTTCAGGGTTGTCTTTCAAGAACTGCTTAACGGCTTCTCTACCTTGTCCTATCTTAGTATCGTTGTAGCTGAACCATGAGCCACTCTTGTTCAATATACCAAGGTCTACACCCATATCTATTATCTCACCTATCTTACTGATACCTGCACCGTATATGATGTCGAACTCTACGATACGGAACGGAGGAGCTACTTTATTCTTCACCACCTTCACTCTGGTACGGTTACCACTTGCTACATCACCATCCTTTATCTGGCTGATACGACGGATATCCAAACGTACAGAAGAGTAGAATTTCAATGCATTACCACCCGTAGTAGTTTCAGGGTTACCAAACATGACACCTATCTTCTCACGTAGCTGGTTGATGAAGATACAGCTACAGCCCGTACGGTTGATAGTAGCGGTAAGCTTACGTAGTGCCTGGCTCATTAGCCTTGCTTGCAAGCCCATTTTGCTATCACCCATCTCACCTTCAAGTTCTCCTTTAGGTACTAGTGCTGCTACAGAGTCAACTACTACTACATCTAACGCTCCTGAAGATATTAGCCTGTCTGCTATCTCTAATGCTTGCTCACCATAGTCTGGCTGAGAGATGATAAGATTATCTACATCTACACCTAGCCTGCGTGCATAGCTGGCATCAAAAGCATGCTCGGCATCTATTATAGCACAGATACCGCCCTTCTTTTGTGCCTCTGCAATAGTGTGTATCGCTATGGTTGTTTTACCCGAAGATTCAGGACCATATATCTCAATGATACGCCCTCTTGGGAAACCACCTACACCTAATGCTACATCCAAACCTAATGACCCCGTGCTAATTGTATCTATATTCACCTTTTGCTTGTCGCCAAGCATCATAACCGAACCCTTACCATAATCCTTCTCTATCTTGTCAAGAGCAAGCTTTAAAACTTTCATTTTTTCGTCTGCAGCCATGTTTCGTGTATTTGTATGGTTATTTGTTTATAATTATTAAGCAAATATACAGCAAGAATCTGAAAAATTGAACATTTGTACAAAAAATGTTCAAGCTTTGTGTAAAATTCTGATAACTGTACCATGTAAAATAAAAGAAAAAGCACCTCAATAGAGGTACTTTTTACTCACATAGGTTGATTACTAGTTTTGTCTGTTATTTCACCGTCAGCTTCATCGTATTACTGGTTTCAGCACCCGTTTGCAAGGTTATGTAGTATACGCCCGCAGCCAGGTTGTTCAGGTTCAGCAATACCTTATTGTTACCAGCATAGTAATTGATAGTACGCTTCTCAATGGTCTTACCCATCAGGTCTACTATACGTACATTGCCTATACCATTGGTGTTGATGTCAAAATCAAGCGTAGCCACGTTATCAGCAGGGTTAGGGTAGATGTTGATGTTCCCCTTTATCTGTGCGCGTGTAAGTGGTATGTTCAGCCTAGTACAGTTATCCGGTGCAAAGCTTAGTTGTACAGACTTACCTACCACACATGCTTCATCAAACGTGATATCGCTATGCGCAGGATAGGTAACCGTACGCTCTGCACTAATGGTAAGTGATGAACTGATACAATTGCTTCCGCTACTACAGTTGAAGTCAAATGCTTGAACGGTCATTGTCTTTAAGAGATTATCATCGTAAGGTAGCTGTATATTGTACACGCCGTCACCTTTGTAATTTGTGTTTCTGTGTATCTCTCTGCCATCTGCATTGATGATAACGATGGTTAGGTTTGAGTCTCTACCTGTATAGTTGCTGATAGTTACTTCCATGTTGTACACCGTTGGTGTGTCCAGCATATCACAGCCATTAGCCAAGCTGCTTTGATCATTAATGACAGTATATCTACCGATCACCGTAAAGTTGTTAGTAGCCTCAACATTGCCACCGGTAACCGTAGAGCTGGTCAGTGTCTTACCTGTTTTAGTTTTGCGGGTGATGAATGGTGTGTAGTAGTAACTGCTCAACGAGTCGCAAGGGGTAGGACTGTTGATGTCTAGCGTAGCAGCTGTAGTATTGCTAATGCTGGCAGCATTATCGCTCCACAATATATTAGTAGCTCCAAGCGTGTTGAACGCAGTTTGCGCATCAGCATATGTAGTAATAGCAGCAGGCGTACGCAACCATCCCACCGTTTGGCAAGTGCTAAGATCGGTAGGTAGATCTGCCGTAAGGGTGAATACAAAAGAAGTATCCTTACAACATAGTGGTAGGGTAAATGCCACTGCTTGACCATCGCCCGGCTTAGGTAGTTGTTTCACCTCTGCGCTGAATGATGCACTACAGTTGTTACTATCCGTAATGGTAACTACATAAGTGCCTGCAGTTGTTATACCTGATATATCTTTAGTAGTTTGGCTATTGCTCCAGCTATAAGTGTATGGGGTATCATTAAAGCTAGTAGAGGTAACATTCACTATCACACTACCATCATTATCACATATATCTGCCACGGTAAGCTCTGCCTCAACAGTAGGTTTCAGACAGTTTGCATTGCCCACCTTTAGCCTGATGAAGTCGCCCGGTTGTTGTAAGAAACCATTAGACAGGTCTATACCTTTACCACTCACCAAGTGACAATAACTCATTACCGAACCCTTCCAGTTGGTATTAGACTTTTGCAGGGTTGAAGGACAGGTAGAGCAACCGCTGCCATTTTCCAGATTGTAACAATCGTCAATAGCCCCGCAAGAACCACCCGAACCAGTGTTCCAACCACACCAGTGTGTATGTCTTGAGCCTAGTGCATGACCCGTTTCGTGTGTCACCACCATTACATCCCAAGAGTAGGTAGGCACGGTATTGTAGTTGCCATGTATATCGGCATAGCCATAGCTAAACGCTCTGAAACATAAAACGTCTCTATACGATACACCACCACGACCACCGGGATCTTTGGCTATAAGCTGTGCATAGTCTCCATTGAAAGAGGCATCCATAGTGTTCCAATATTCCTGAAAGTGATCCAGCGAATTGCCTGAGTTGTTGTCTTGAAAGAAATCTTCTATCTCCCACACGTATAAGCCCGATAGCTCTATGCCAATGTTCTCATTGGCGTACATAGCCTGCTTCTGATTGAACAAGCCTGTAAGGTAGTTTTGCGTATTAGTAAGCGAGCCGCCTTTGTCTTGATACATACCATAGTCTGCCTCCCAATATATCTGCACCTTTTTACACGTGCTTACACCTGTGCTTTTGTTAGCGGTGTTGTCGTCTTTATGATAGCCATCCAGCTCTTCCGCACCACAAGGGTGAGCCAGTGTAGCCAGCATGTCTCTATCGTTGTAGAGTACATAGTTGCCCGAATTATCCTCCAGCATACCCATGTTGAAGTTGCCATCCTCATTGGCAAACAATATCATCACCGTACCATCGGCAAAGATGCTCATAGTAGCCAGCGACTGCTGCATGCCACGTATAGCACCCTGATAGTGCAAGCCTTGTGTGTACTGCACCTTATGCCTGCCCTCACTATTGATAACCCCAAACTCTGCCTGTGCTGCCGTGGGGTGTGCTTGCATTAGCTCCAGCTCATAGGTTTTGCCGATAGCGGTAGTAAGCGGCATAGTAATGGCCTGCGGCATGTCTTGATATATGAGGTTGATGCTAGCCTGTAGTGGCTTTAGTATCACAGCATTGTTTAGGAAAGAGAAATTTTTTGTAGACTGCGGGGCGAAGAGTATCACCTCTCTAAAATCTACCTTGGCAGCATGTGCCTGCTGTATCTTCTTGCTGAGCATGAAACGATGCTCGTCTTTAGCAAATGAACTCAGGGGTATCAATGCCATCACTAGCATGAGTACTGCTCTGGTAATC
>CAZPDA010000154.1:0-7386 GCA_964585115.1 uncultured Flavipsychrobacter sp. | reverse complement strand
TTAATGTAATAGTATGAAAAAGAATTTTAAACCATTGACCAAAGCAGAAGAAGAGATCATGCAAGTATTGTGGGATCTGGAACATGCTTTTGTGAAAGATATAATAGACAAGCTGGGAGAACCAAAACCTCATTATAATACGGTAAGTACTATAGTGAAGATACTGGAAGAGAAAGGCTTTGTAGACCATGAGAGCTTGGGCAAGTCTAATAGGTACTTCCCAATAGTGGCTAAGGACGACTATAGCAAAAAGTCAATGAAGCAATTTATAGGTAAATATTTTGACGGGTCGTTTGCGAATATGTTGTCCTTTTTTGCCAAAGAGAAGGATATAAGCGTACAGGAACTAGAATCTATACTAACAGAATTGAAGAACAAGGATAAATAATGATCTTATGCTTTATATAATTCAAGTGCTGGTGTATGCTGCTATTATGTGGCTCATATATGTAGTGATGTTGCGCAATGTGCCGCAGCATAGGTTCAACAGGATATATCTAATATCCGCAGCTATTATTCCATTAGTGTTGCCACTGGTGGTATTGCCCGAGCAGTATCGTTATGCCGTCAATACTCCATTCCTGAACATGCAATTACCAGAGGTGGTAGTAAATGGAGGTGAGCAGCAAGCGCAGACAACAGGAGTTAGCTGGTTGAGTATTTTAATGTATGTATATATAGCCATTGCATCCGTACTGCTTTCTATACAGCTATGGCGATTGTATAAACTAAAGAGCGTCATCAGTAACGGACATAAAATAAAGCAAGGAGACTACACGCTATTGCTGAATACAGGCTATGGACCCGGTAGCTGGAGTAAATACATCTTTTTGCCTGATGATAAGCTAGAAGCTACTATCATTAGCCATGAGAAAGCGCATGTGCAACTAAGACATACATGGGACATCATGTTCCTGAGCATATTGCAAGCTGTAGCCTGGCCCAACCTATTTATACATTTTATAAAAAAAGAAATAACTCAAGTGCACGAGTTTCAAGCGGATAGTATGGTAAATATGGATAGTGACGACTATTCCCGAATGCTGCTGTCTTCCGTTTTCGATACCTGTACATTACCCTTATCACATTCATTTATTATTCATCCGATCAAACGTAGAATTATGATGTTGCATAACAGAACAAGACCAAGAAAAAGTATACAGATACTCACTGCACTTTCCATTGCTTTATTCATAGGCGGAGGAGTGATGCTACAAAGCTGCCAACAAGAGAAAAAGGCAGATGTGGCAAAACCTGAACTAGTAAAAGATATAAGTACATTGACCAAGAAGCCCGAATGTACTCAAGACCTGATGCAGTTCATGATGAACAATGTAAAGTACCCTGACGGTGCAAAAGTAAAAGGACTAGAAGGTAGAGTAGCAGTACAGTTTATAGTTGATGAAACGGGTAAGGTGGTTGACGTAACAGTAGTGAGCAAAGACCACGATCCGCTTTTTGAACAAGCCGCATTGGCAGCCATGAAGAAAATGCCGGATTGGACGCCTGGAGAAAAAGATGGCAAGAAAGTAAGGTGTATGTATACCATACCGTTTGTCTTTAAATTACCTGCTGAGGATAAGCCTCAAGATCAGCCGGAAGCAACAGCTGATAATAGAACGAACGTGAATAATCAACACGATAGGCGCAGAAGAGTAGCGAAATAAAAAGTTCAAAGCCCTGGTAACAGGGCTTTTTTCATGTTCTGTTAAAGCGTCATTTTGTATCTTGCCGCCGTTATGAGTAAAGAGATCGTAGTGAGCGGTATCCGCTCAACGGGATTCCTGCATTTAGGCAACTACTTCGGTGCCATGAAGAACTATGTAAAGATGCAGGATGAATATAATTGTTACTTCTTTGTTGCTGACTATCATTCGTTGACCACGCACCCTGATCCTAAGGATCTGAGAGGTAATGTGTATCGTGTGGTGGCAGAGAACGTAGCTTGTGGCTTAGACCCCGAAAAGGTAGCACTATATGCGCAGAGCGACCTGCCAGAAATACCTGAGCTATATCTGATGATGAATATGCTGGCTTACAAAGGTGAGCTGGAAAAAGTACCTACATTCAAGGATAAAGTACGCACACAACCGAACAATGTGAATGCAGGTCTGCTTACCTATCCTGTATTGATGGCCGCAGATATCATTATACATAAAGCTGTAAAAGTGCCTGTAGGTAAAGACCAGGAGCAGCATATAGAAATGGCGCGCAACTTTGTGAACCGTTTCAATAACAGATATGGAGAGATGTTCCCCGAGCCATATCCGTTCAACTATAGCAGTGAATTAGTAAAAGTACCAAGCCTAGATGGTGCAGGTAAAATGAGTAAAAGTGAGAATGTGAACGCTACACTTTACTTGGCCGATGAGGATGATGTGATACGCAAGAAGGTGAAGAAGGCCAAAACAGACTCCGGTCCTACAGAGCCTAATAGCGAAATGCCTGACTACATTAAGAACATCTTCTTGTTGATGGAATTGGTATCGGCAGAAGACGTAGTAGCAAAGTATAAGAAAGACTATAACGAGTGTACCATACGCTACGGAGACATGAAGAAGCAACTTGCTGAAGATATGGTATCCTTTATAGCACCTATACGTGAGCGAGCTACTGAGCTGCAAAAGGATGAAGAGCAGATAAAGAAAATATTGAAACTGGGTGCAGAAAAAGCAAGAGAGAGTGCATCCAGAACAATAGCTGAAGCCCGCAAGCTTATTGGTATTAATTATTATTAATTAGTATGCAATATTACCTCGTCTTAGAATTGCTTATTATATTGTAAGAAGTTTTAAGGTGAGAAGAGAGAGAGAGAAATCTATTATTGAAATTTGCCTGAGAAAGAAACAATGTCTCCAAACAACAAGATAAAACATATAGCGGTAGCGGGAAACATTGGGGCAGGGAAGACCACCCTTACCTCAAAACTAGCTAAACATTACAGATGGACACCTCACTATGAGGATATTGACCATAATCCATACCTCGTAGATTTTTATGAGGATATGCATCGTTGGTCGTTCAACCTACAGATATATTTCCTGAATACACGTTTGCAACAACTAGATGCTATACGTAGTGGAAAAGATACGGTGATACAAGACCGTACCATATATGAGGATGCATACATCTTTGCGCCCAACCTTTTTGAGATGGGATTGATGACCAAGCGTGACTTTGAGAACTATAGCTCATTCTTTGCTACTCTCACAAAGATGGTAGACCCGCCCGACCTGTTGATATACTTAAAAGCATCTATCCCTAAGCTGGTAGATCAGATACAGAAAAGAGGAAGGGAATATGAAGAGAACATCAGACTGGATTACCTGAAACGTCTGAATGGTTTTTACGACAAGTGGATAGAGTCGTATAATGATGGCCCGCTGCTGATAGTAGATATTGAGAACCTTGATTTTGAAGAGAACGAAGAAGATCTGGCAGAGGTAGTACGCCGAATAGACGCGCAGATCAACGGTTTATTTTAACCCTTCTGTAACTTTTTAGATATATAGTCGATTTAGTAATGGATCGACTATTATTATACCCTCTAACAAAGAGACTATGACTGCCATAATTCGCTATGCACTACTTCTATCGGTAGTGCTGATACCCTACGCTTCTATCGCCGGATATTTGACCGGTAAAGTACTGGATAAGAACGGGGAATCGTTACCATTTGCTACAGTATATGTGAAGGGTACTACCATGGGTACTACCGCAAGCGAGGATGCGAATTACAAACTACAACTACCGAATGGAGAGTATACAGTGTTATGTCAATTCATAGGGTATGAGCAGCAAGTGTATCGTGTAACGATAAACGGTGATGAGACCGTAAGACATAACTTTAGGTTGATAGAGCAGTCACTAAAGATGGGTGAGGTGGTAGTGCGCTCAGGTGCTGAAGATCCTGCTTATGCCATCATCAGAAAAGCGATAAAGAAGCGTAAAGCTCACCTGAAGCAAATGCAGAATTTTCAGACCTCACTATATCTTAAGGGGGTACTACGAAACCGTAAAATGCCTAATAGTAGTATCATGGGTATAAAGGTGGTAGATGGCGATGGTGAGAATGAGCTGGCTAAAGGCTTAGGGTTAGACTCTAATGGTAGAGGGGTACTGTACCTCTGCGAACAAGAAGCAGACTATTATGTGAAGGGCAATAAGAGCAAGACCGTCATCAAGTCGGTAAAAGAAAGTGGAGATAAAGATGGGTTAGGGATACCACGAGTGCCATCTGTGATCAACTTTTATGAGAATAACGTAACGGTACTAGGCAGCAGTCCACGAGGGTTTGTATCGCCGGTAAGTGATAATGCTATCTATTATTACAGATATAAGTATGAGGGTGAGTATATGGAAGGGGGGTATCTCATCAATAAAATAAAAGTAACACCAAGAAGACAATATGAGCCATTATTCTACGGCTATATATATATAGTAGAGAAAGATTGGGCAATACACAGTGTTGAGATGATAGCCACGGGAAAATCGAACCTGCAAGTATTTGATACTATGATGGTGAACCAATTGTATGTACCAACAGGTAATGATAAGTGGGTGATAAAAAGTCAGGTCATATATCCTACAGTTACTTTCTTTGGGCTGGATATATCCGGTCACTTCCTTACCGTATATGACAAGCAGCAGATAGATGCTGAAGTGCCTAATAGTATATTCAAAGGGAATGTAGTAAGTGAGTATAAGCCTGATGCTAATAAGAAGGATAGTAGCTACTGGCAAGGTGCAAGACCTGTGGAGCTACAAGATGATGAAGTGCGTGACTATACAGTGAAGGATAGCCTAGAGCAGGTGGAGAACGACCCGGAAAGGCTGGATTCACTAAGAAGAGTGGGTAATAAGTTCAGACCTTTTGACTTGGCGGTAAGCGGTATATCTCACAGTACAAAGGGGTACAAACATAGGTTCAATACAAATGCTATAGCTAGTGGGCTAGCACAATACAATACGGTAGAAGGCATAGCTGTGAACCCGCAGTTGACCTGGCGATATAGAATAGATACGGGTAAACAACTAAGTACATTGGTAGCTGCCAGATATGGGTTTGGTAATGAGCGTTTCAACTTGTTTGGTAAATCGGTATTGCACTTGGCCAACCGTGGTTGGAGGGGACGTTTTTGGGATGTAGGTGTAGAAGGCGGTAAGTATATTTTTCAGTACAACGACAATAGTGCAGTAAACGGATTGAATAATGCGTTTACTACCTACTTCTACGCGAAGAACTATATGAAGCTATATGAGCGCTGGACGGCTGCGGCATTTGTAGAGCGTTCTTATGGTAATGGTTTTAGATGGCAGTTGAAGGCGGGTTTCCAAAGAAGGATACCGCTGATGAATACGACCTTCTATACCATAGTTGGCGACAACCATACCAGGTGGACACCGAACTACCCTGCAAGACTGCAGCACACACCGTGGGAAGAACATAATGCCGTGCTGATAAAAGCAGAAGCCAGCTACACCCCGGGAGTGAAGTATATACAGTATCCTGACTATAAAAGACCAATTGACAGTAAGTGGCCAACATTCACTGCTAGATATGATAAAGGGGTGGTAGGGGTGCTAAATAGTAAGGTGAACTTTGATAAGTGGAAGCTAGGTGTGCAGGATGACATAAATATGAAACTGCTAGGTACTATAGCTTATAACATTATGGCAGGCGGATTTCTGAACAGTGCCTATGTAAGCCTGCCAGATTTGTCTCACTTCACAGGCAACCAACTGACCGTATCTGCACCGTATATGAATAGCTTTCAGATAATGCCTTACTATAGATATAGCAACACAGAATCGCTATATGGTGAAGCGCATATCGAATATAATTTGTATGGCTTGCTTACTAATAAGATACCCTTCTTCAGAAGGTTGCAATGGTACCTGATATTGGGTAATAATACCTACTTTGGTGCAGATACAGAGACCTACTATACCGAAGCATTTGTATCGCTGGATAATATAGGGTATAAGATATTCAGAGGTTTGCGTATAGACCTGGTACACTCTTGGGATAGTGATAGACAACAACGCACAGGTGTAAGGCTTGGTTTCCGTATTCAAGATCTCATTAGCACCACAACTACCGATGCTAAGTTTGGGTGGTAAGTGGTAACTTGGAAGTTACTATACATGACACTAATTATGACAAATGTTAGGAAATGTATATTGTCTTTGTTTGTGTTGCTCTTTACTTCTTGTAGTTCATTGAGTGAAAAATCAAGTGAATCAGCAGAAGTAAAAGAAAATGAAAAAGCAGACCTATTACAAGAAGCTGTTTTGTTAACGCACAAAAATGGTGATTCCTCAAAACTATATTCAGCATATCAAATGCTTGTCAACGAAAGTGGATTTGATGAATGCCTGTTAAAGCCCTTCTATATAAGAAATGGAATTGCAGTCTTAACATTGTTAGAGAAATATGAAAAACTAGACTGCATATTAAGAAATGAAAAAAATAATATAGAACCAACGTTAAGAGAAGACTTAATTGACGCAAATGAATATTTGCGATATAAAGATTCAAATCCAACCGGAGCAATAGAAGCTATGAGAAGGATAGTTAAGCGATACGAAAAAAGGTTTCTTGCGAATCCTAACGATTCATTAATTGAGCAAAAATTACTTTTAGCCAAAGCGTATGTTTTAGGAAAGGAGGTTTTACTATAAGCAAATAGATAGTATGGCTAATTTACAACAGACAAAATATTCTCCATATTATTATGAATCGTTGAAAAACACCATTAATAAAATAGATTTAGGTGGAAACACAGATGATAAACTCCCAAATAGAAACACTGAAAGTGTTATTAAAGAAAGTAAAGTGAACTACCCGAAACCTTCGATAGAAATAGAAAATTAGAAAGGGGTTGATATAGCCCTAAGAGCGCAAAGTGTATTCGTTATTGATTGGCAATATAATAAAACTTAAAAGGCTTCACATATGTGAAGCCTTTTAAGAAGCAGTCCGACCTGGATTCGAACCAAGACAGACAGTACCAAAAACTGTAGTGCTACCATTACACCATCGGACTGTTTTCCCTTATTGCGGGGATGCAAAGGTAAAAAGCTAAAACAAATTAGCAAAACTTTTTTCAGGAAAAAACTGATATAATTTTTCCTCTTATCTGATACTTCGTTGATAAAGAGTGTTCTGAAATACTCTTTTTTCTAGTAGGTTTGTGCAGTATCCTGGTTATAAGCGTTTATATATGTCTTCTGCTGCAAATCCGCGTAGATTGGTTATCATTTCGTTGTTTATCGGCATTGCTCTGGTAATGCTCGGTAAGCTGTTCTATCTACAGCTGGTAGAGGATAAGTATAAGGTAATGGCCAACGATATTGCTATCTACAAAAAGATAGTATACCCAC
>CAZPDA010000153.1:0-7436 GCA_964585115.1 uncultured Flavipsychrobacter sp. | reverse complement strand
CTATTACTGGAAAGAAAAGAAATATTGACAAATTTGAAGAAGATGATAAAGAAGGAGTTGATGTAGATTCTTTCAGTAATGTAATAATTGGTATGGTTGTCATCTTTATATTAGTAAGTATTGTGTTTTATTTTCTATAAAACTCTATACTTGGTTGTTCTTTTAAATACTGATTTTGTTCCGACATTAGAACATTTGTTTCCATTTTGTTCTCGTTTTGTTTCGGCTGTTTTAGGTGGTTTTGTTGATTATCAGTGAGTTATGTAAGGAGCTAGATACTCCAAAAGTTTAGGGAACAAAAGGGAACAATTTCAGGTTTTGAGAACATCCCCCTAAATATCCCGCTATCTAAAAGTTCTTATTTAATTATATTCGCAGGCTCACGTTTTAAAATTTAAATTCGGATATAATGAGAAAAATGCTGGCTGTATTAGCCTTTTCGCTTCCTGTAGTGGTTTTCGCTCAGGACGACCTTATTAAGAAGATAGACGCTAACAAAAGCGATAGCGCAAAGAACAAGTACAAGTTCACCCATGTGATAGACCTTGAAAACACATCTGTAAAGAACCAAGGTAGCTCAGGTACTTGTTGGAGTTATTCTACCAATTCATTCCTAGAGAGTGAGATGGTACGTATGGGGCGCAAACCTGTAGATATTGCAGAGATATATACTGCTCGTTGTGTATACCTAGATAAGTCTGAGAACTATATCCGTATGCACGGTGCACTATCTTGGGGCGATGGTGGTGCTTGCCACGATGTAATTAATATGTATGCTAAGTATGGCGCATTACCACAGTCTGCATACGATGGGCTGAACTATGGTACTAAAAAGAACCGTTTTGCAGAGATGCAGGCAGTACTAAAAGGTATGCTTGATGCTGCTGTTAAGAACCCTAACAGGAAACTTACTCCAAATTGGCGCAAAGCTTTCCGTGCTGTATTGGATATTTACTTAGGCGAAGTGCCTGAAACATTCACATGGAATGGTAAGGAATACACGCCAAGAACTTTTGCTGATGATGTAGTAGGCATCAACCCAGACCATTATTATGAGTTCTCTTCGTTCAAGTATCAGCCATACTACCAAAAGTCTATGCTTATGGTACCTGATAACTGGAGCTTTGATAAAGTATATAATGTTCCGCTACCGGATATGACAGACATTATAGACAATGCGCTTAAGAATGGTTTTACCGTAGCTTGGGCTACAGATGTTAGTGAGAAATACTTTAGCTGGAAGAATGGGGTAGCTTTCGTTCCTGAAATGGATTGGGAAGACATGGACAAGGAAGAGAGAGAAAAGCTATTTGACGGACCTAAGCCGGAGCGTGATATAACTGAAGATATGCGCCAAGAAGCTTTTGATAACTTTACTACAACAGATGATCATGGTATGCATATCGTAGGTTTGGCAAAAGACCAGAACGGTAAAGAGTATTACATCGTTAAGAACTCATGGGGTGAAAAGAATGACCACGAAGGTTATCTATATGTAACTAAGAACTATGTTCGTTATAAGACAACAGCATTCCTAGTACATAAAGATGCAGTACCTGCTAAGATCTTTAAGAAGTTCAAAGGAAATAAATAAAAGAAGAATGAGGCGCTGAATCCAGCGCCTCATTTATTTAATAGAGAGAGGATTATTTAGTTTACCTGATCAATGTTATATCCCCTTTGTATGTTTCCATTTCTCCGTCTGGCGATGCTACTCTTATAATATAACTATATGTTCCCATATCCTGAGGAGTGCCTTTCCAAGTACCGTCCCAGCTTACATTATTGCCAGCACCGCTATATAGTTCTTGCCCCCAACGGTTGAATACTCTGAACTCAACTATTTTCTGGAATGTAATATTCGCTATTCTGAATACATCGTTCTTTCCATCGCCATTAGGGCTGAATGCGCTTGGTACAAACAGATTATCTCTGTAATCAATACTAACATATAGTGTGTCATACGCACGACAGCCATTAGCTCCTAAACCACCAACTATATAACGTGTAGCCTCCCTAGGAGTGGCTATAGGGTAGGAGATATTAGGGTTGGTAAGGCTTGATACAGGGCTCCAATTGTACATACGTGCACCTGTTGCCAGTAGTTTGATACTCTGTCCGTATTTAATAGTAGTATCTGTGTTCAGTAGGCGTACATCAGGAAGTGGTAGAACATTTAGCCTTGTCTCTAGTGTATCATAGCACCAAACACTATCTGATACAGCTATTCTATATGTAGTGGTCTTTTTAGGGCTAGCTATTACATATTCACAGTCAGTACAATTTAGTGACTCAGAAGCATCGTTATAGCTATCTGTTGCAGCATCGTACTCATACCATTGATAGCTGAAACCATTAGTAATATTCATAAATGTTTTATCTCCAAAGCATATTGATGAGTCTTTAGGGAATACATCAAAATCGTGCTTAGGAACATATATAGAAACTGTATCTCTAATAGTACAACCATTTCTACCAAATGTTTCTACTACATAGTCTGTAGATTGAGGCACATAGGCTAGTGGCTGTTCTATTGTAGAATCTGATAAATATTTACCAGGTGTCCAGTTGATAGTAAATGGCTGAGGGTCTGCTTCACAATAAATAAACCTAAAAACTGGGCGAGCAGCTACCTCTTTAATGTCTGCAGAGTTTTTAATATTACAAACTCCTTTATCAACTATATTGTCAGGTGTAAGTGTTAGGCCTGAAACATAGGTAGTAGGCGCATAACGAAGTATTGGTGGCAGGCCTCCAGTAAGAGGAGAACAGTTCTGCACAATTGTTTCGTTGTCACTATAGCATATTTCTATTACCAAGTTTTTAGTAGTATCCCATGTATATGGTCTTTCTAATTGATAATCATGCCAGCCATCATCTAATAACTCGTTGTCTGAATTGTATACTTGTATAAGACCCGTTTCAAATCCATCCGAAGCTTTTAACTCTTCTTTATTGGTACACTTCATAGATATAGTGAAGTTGCCATACTTGAATGTAGGTATTGTATTACCGATACATTCAAAACCAATATGATTAATAGTTGCAGAGCGAAGTCCGTATTCGTGTATTTCAGATCTGTGAAGAAGATATTGGATCTTCTTGGTATACTTATCATTGTTCATAATTGGTGATGTAGCTCCTGTAGTATCATAACCTAATGAACCATAAACAGTAGAACCATATAGTAATACGGAGTCTGGGTTGTCACATTTTGTTGGGTTGCCGATGCCGCATGGTACATTACTGACAGGAGGTTTCCCTTTAATTATAGCCTCAAGCTGAACATAGTCAGGTCGACATTGTATTGCAGGATTTTTAGGTAATGTAGTTACTGTATTTGATGTGTCAATGTATATAGAAACTGTATCTCTAATTTTACATGTACCCGATAGGTCTGGAGTGTAAACCATATATGTGGCTTCACCTTTTGGGTCTGCAATAGGGTTATGTATATTAGGATCACTTAATGCTATCGCAGGTCCACCGCTAATATCATTCCACTGTACTCTTAGGTCGTCTGCTCCTTTTACAAATAGCTGTTTCTCTACAGGGTTCAATTCACATATTGGCAAGTCTTCACCAGCATCTAACCCATTTACGACCTTTATTGTAAATACGGTATAGTTTTTTAATACAATTGAAAATCCACTACCTGTACATGTAGAATCTTTTGATGTAATGATCAATGTATGTTCACCTATGTCATTCTCTGTTGGCGTCCAGCTAAATGTACCTGTAACACTACTTGTTCCGTCACCAACTGTATTAAACTGTGAATTGATAAGTGTGCTGTTATTCGCCTCCATAAAAACATTACTACTATTCACTTGTGACGTAGTTGTAATGTCGAATGTAAGGTCGCTACCCGGACATACGAATATTGCGTTGCCATCATTAGTTTTAACTACATTTCCATTATTGATAGTCGTAGGTAGTGAGTCGATAGGAGGAGGAGGCGATTTGCATTTCAATACAGATATCTGTACATCTCTCATTATATAACCTAATGGTATTCCTGTGCCTCTTTCGTACTCATCACAACGAAAACCTAGTACAAATAGACCTTGTTTGGTAGGTGTAAACGTAGCTGTACCGGTTTGCCTATTTACTCTATAAGGGTTGTCTACAGATGTAGCTACGGGATCTGCCAGAGAGTAACCTGCAGAGTATATAAGAGGTAGATTTGCATTGTTAAATGGTGTTTGACTAATGATACTTAGTGAGTCTCCATTAGGGTCATAAGGACCGTTTAGGTATGTGGCAGGTTGGTTAACACATATATACGGTAGTGGTTCAATTACAAATCTAGGGGTACTATTATTGTACCTTGTCAAGTTATTTAGCCCTGCTTCTATATACAGCCAAGTAGTTTGAGGGTTTAGAATGTTTTCAATTGATTGGTTTCTATTACCTCCTCTCCACCAAAATCTCCAGTCTGTTTGTGCTGAGGGTAAAGTAACTGTACCTTCAAAACGGTGACGCACAAAACCTGGTAGGTCTATACGTGTAGGAACACGGCATGAGTTTGAATCCTTAAAGTTGTCACATAGACCATCAAGTGTGTCTATTCGCGGAGTGTTCAATTGGACATTGCCGTTTACACCTGCATTGGCAGATGCATAATTAATTGTAACTGCATTGGGTAGGTCAATATTTCCGGCTTCGCATGCCTTGTAGATATCAAATGTTATCCTGTATTTATATTCTGTGGTGCCGGTACACCCATCTACTCCGGCACCAATATAGGTCAAATATAGATCTGCAGCTGCGTAGTGCGATGCTTTTACTTGAGTAATGCTTAAACTTAAGAGCATTATTAAGCTGCAGTATTTTGCTATTCGATTTATTATCAACTCTTTCATAGTATTGGATTTTAGAGTTATGATTATCTGATAAGGGTTACATTTCCTTGTTTGTTTACTTTTCTACCTGAAGGTGTAGTAGCTTCTATCATGTAGATGTAGACACCCATTGGTTGAATAGTTCCATTATATCTACCATCCCATCCTTCATTAATGTTTTTAGTTTCGAACACTTTTTCTCCCCAGCGATTATATATTGCAAACTGTTGTAGCTCAACATCTCCACGGCGAAGTACTCTTAATACATTGTTTGTATTAGCACCCGGAGTGAATGCATTTGGCAGTTCTACATAGCTGTCATCCATTACAAGCACATCTACAGAGTCAGATACTATACAACCTGCCTCAGTACGACCTTGTACTATGTAGCGCGTATTTACCTCTGGTCTAGCATAAGGGTTTGCTGCATTAGCATCATTTAGTCCAAGTGGAGGGAACCAGCTATAATATAAACAGTTGCCATCAGGACTTAAACGTTGTCCTTCACCAGGGTATAGTATTACAGTATCCGGCAAGCTTATGATAGCTTTAGGTGATACTTTAATATTTACGTATGCGGTATCTGCACAATCATTTGTATCAATACCATGTATCATATACTCCTGAGAAGTGATAGGCCAAACTAATGGCGATTGACTACGAGTATCACTAATATAGAAGTCTGGGCTCCATTGAAAAGTTTCTACTCCGTTGGCAGTAAGTTTCATTTCCACACTATCGCCAGGACAAATTGCTGTGTCTGCATTCACAAATAAGAAGTCTGCAGGGAATACTGTAAGTGTAACAGTGTCTTTATCTTCACACCCTGCACTTGTGCTGGTAGTGAATACTAGCGTAGTTGTAGTTTTGCCGGAGAATATCGGATCAATAATATTGTCTTTATCAAGGGTAGCTCCGGGCGTCCAGTTATATGTATAGCCAGGATATACAGATGGCTCAGGATCAATTATTGCGTTTAGCTTCATCGTGTCACCATAGCATAGTGATGCATCTTCATTTATTTTTACAGAAGGGATAGGTTGTGTTTCTATTTCAAATGAAACAGTACTGTCTTTACAACCAGTATATCTACCTGTAAGTGTATATTTTGCTGTGCCAACAGCACTAGCAGTAATGCTAGGGTCAATTATTCCGAAGTCGGAGATGTTACCGCCATTTGCAGGAACAACTTTCCACTCATATTGATATCTAATATCGCCAATTGCTCTTACATCTATTATATCACCTAAACATACAGCCGTATCCGAGTTCTCGATACTTAAACCGTCGAGTACATCAACATAAATAGTATCGAAAGCTTTACACTTATTTAAGGTAGAACCTAGCTCTACAACATATGTAATATCTGTAGAAGTTGTAGTGATCGGATCAGGTATGTTAGGGTTATTTAAGAATGTAGCGGGAGTCCAATTGATTGTATAGTTTACTCCTTGCTCTTGAGTTAGCTTAACATCAAGTTGTGCAGGGCTATTTGGACAGATAATAGTATCTGCTTGTTTGCCAATTTTAGGACCTTCCAGTACCGTGATCTTTACAGAGTCTTTACTATTAGGGCAAAAGTCATTTGCTCTAGATTGAACAACATAAGTAGTTGTAGTATTAGGTGTTGCTATTGGGTTTTGTATCGTGGTATTATTTAAGCTGTTAGGGTCGCCTCCTGGAGATATTGTCCATTCGTAATTGTCTCCTCCGATAACACCTAGGAATGCAGACTCGCCAGGGCATATATTTGTATCCGGTACTGTTCTTGTATCTCCCCATACATATATATCAAAGTTGAAAGCATGTGTTATCAAGATGCCGGGAGGCTTACATGTAGAATCTTTTGCTAATAGTATAAAGTTGTGGAGACCAACATCATTTGCACCAGGTGTCCATTCAAAACAAGCTGTTACAGTATCTGTTCTTTGGTTAGTATAGCTCATTTTAGCATTAGGTATTGAAGTGCCTAAATTGTCTTCAAGTATTAGTATAGCGTCATCTTCTTGTGCTTGCACATCGAAACAAAAGCCTATTTTATTATCTGCACAAGCCTGATATACACCATTCACTAATCTACCGCCTGTAATTGTTGGAGGGTCAGCAGGTACAGGTGCTTGCGTAGTACATCTCATAACCTGTATCTGTACATCTCGCATTATCGAACCTATTTCTACGCCATTACGATACTCTCTGGTACGTACAGTAAGAGTTGCAGGACCAAGTAGCTGTGTAGCTGTAAAGGTCATTTGACCTGTTTGTGGGTTTAAGCTAAACTGGTTTGATGTTTGTAGTGGATTTCCCGGGAATGTAATTGCTGGTGTAGCACCATTATTAAGCCCGATTTGTTGTGGTGCAGATGCACAATTAGGATTGACCAAAGGCCGCATTACTTCAGTAACCAATGAGTCATTATCAGGGTCTACCGCACCATTATTAAATGTGTATTGTTTATTAATACAAACATAAGGTATAGGTTTTATAGAAAAATAAGGAGATGAGTTTTGGTTAGATACAGTATTGTCGAATATTGTTTCTACATAGAAAAAACCACCATTAACATTAGTACTATTATTTCTTGCACTTATAGAT
>CAZPDA010000152.1:0-7519 GCA_964585115.1 uncultured Flavipsychrobacter sp. | reverse complement strand
AGTATATTGACTATGAGAATCATTACACCACTTACCATTATATTTCTATTTTCTACCCTGTTCAGCTGCAAAACTGTGCTGGATGTAGACTGTGAAGATGCATTAAGACCAGCAGACCCTGTACCACGTGCACAGTTCAGGTTGTTGTCAGCAACGGGTAATGATGACCTAATAGCCAATAATACGGTTAACTTCGACTCTTTGCAGGTGATGCAACCCTGCAATATCAACGATACACTCAAGAAGAACCTAATGCCAAATGGCTCAGGTGGTTATGTCTTTAGTTTTGAGGATGTGAGGCAGCCTGTAGTAGAGGAGAATGCTGAATGCTATCGCATGTACTTAAAATGGAGCAGTACGGATACGGATGAGATAGAGTTTGTAGTACGTGGTGAATATGACCCCTGTGGCACTATATATTATATAGATAGAGTGTTATTTAACGGGAAGCAAGTAGCTAATAAGGATGGTGCTTACCTATTAAGAAAGTAAGTGGTCTTATTTTAGTACTTTTGCGCCCACATCAAGAGAATTTTCACATCAATGTGGCATAGGATCGCAGCCTTCGTAATCAAGTATCGTATAGCACTATTATTAGTACTATTAGCAGCTACTGCTTTTATGGGTTATAAAGCTACCCAATTAGAGCTTAGCTACCAGTTTGCAAACACGATACCAACAGACAATCCAAAGTATAAAGACTATCAGGAATTTCGCAGGAAATATGGCGAAGATGGAAACCTGATGGTAGTAGCGATACAGACCAATCAGTTCTTCGAGCGTAAGTTCTTTGAAGACTATGCAGCGCTGAGCCACAAGTTAGAAGGTGTATATGCTGTTGAGAATGTATTAAGCATACCCTCTGCCATCAATTTGGTAAAAGATACCGCAACAGGTAGACTAGCTGCCAGCAGAATATGGGAGCAAGGGCAACCGCTTGATATAGATAGCTTTAAAAAAGTATTTACAAGCCTGCCTTTCTATCAAGGGTTCTTGTACAATCCTGAAACCAATACTTACCTACTAGGGCTTAGGATCAATAAAACCGTTCTTAACTCTAAGCAGCGTGCAGGTGTTATAGAAGAGATAGTAAGCTATACCGATGCTTTTGGTAAGCTGCACAATATAGAGATGCACTACTCAGGTCTACCATTGATACGTACGGTAGTAGCATCGCAAGTGCAAGATGAGCTAAAGATGTTCCTGATGCTGTCGTTCATACTTACGGCAGTGATATTAGTATTGTTCTTCCGATCTATAACTGCAGTCATCACCTCAATGATAGTTGTAGGTATGGGTGTGGTATGGTCTATGGGTATCACCGCACTACTTGGCTACAAGATCACCTTGCTTACAGGGCTGATACCACCGCTAGTAGTGGTAATAGGTATACCGAACTGTGTTTACTTCCTGAACAAGTATCACTCAGAATATAGCCTACATCCTAATAAGGCCAAGGCTCTGCTACGCATGGTAGACCGTATGGGTATCGTTACCCTGTTCACCAACCTTACTACAGCTATTGGTTTTGGTGTATTTGCCTTTACCAAGAGTGTTATGCTGAAGGAGTTTGGTACGGTAGCCAGTATCAACATCGTGGTGATATTTATTATATCGTTGATATTTATCCCTTCATTTTATAGCTTTTTACCTGCGCCTAAAGGGCGTCATACCTCTTATCTGCACAATAAGTGGGTGAACAAGCTGCTACAAAGAATAACAAAATGGGTATTTGGTCACAGACCATGGATATATGCATCTGCTATTATTATCAGCGTTTTATCTGTTTGGGGTATCAGTAAGCTGCATAATGTTTCTTTTATAGTAGATGATCTTCCGAAGGATGTAACTGTATACAAAGACCTGAAATTCGTAGAAAAACACTTTAAAGGTGTGATGCCATTGGAGATAGTTGTAAATACTAAACGCAAGAACGGTGCTACATCGCTATCTACCATGAATAAGATCGACAAGTTCTCAAAATACCTAGGTACCTATACCGAGGTCGGGAACAGGTTATCTATAGTAGAAGGTGTGAAGTTTGCAAGACAAGCATACTACAATGGAGACCCTAGAAGTTTTGCTGTGCCAAACTCTTTTGATATTTCTTTCATACAGCCATACCTGAGAATGAAGGGTGATACTAAGAACCCAATGTTCGACAACCTGGTACAGTCATTTGTAGATAGTAGTATGCAGGAGGCACGTATTAGTGTAAGTATTGCAGATGTTGGCTCACAGAGGTTGCCTGTAATGCTGGATAGCATTGAGCAGAAGGTAAACCAGATGTTCGACTCTACTAAGTATGATGTGACCGTAACAGGTACTAGTGTGGTGTTCCAAGAAGGTAGCCGCTTTATCATACATAGCCTTAGAGATAGTTTGATACTGGCATTCATTATGATATTCGGTTGTATGGTATTCCTATTCCGCTCTTGGAGGATACTATTGATAACGCTAGTAATAGATATCATTCCGCTATTGATAACAGCAGGTGTGATGGGATGGATGAACGTACCTATCAAGCCGTCAACAGTATTGGTATTTAGTGTGGCATTGGGTATTACCATCGATGTTACCATCCGCTTCTTGGTGAACTTCAGACAAGAGATGGCGAAGCATGGCAATATTGAAGAAGCAGTGCATAAAACCATAAACGATACCGGATTAAGTATCATTTATACTTCATTTATATTGATAGCCGGTTTTGGTGTGTTCGCATTATCAGAGTTCGACAGTACTAAATCATTAGGATATTTGACCTCATTGACCCTATTATTGGCAATGATCACTAACCTGATACTACTACCTGCATTACTGCTTTGGATGAGCAAAGTAATAGCTAAGGGCAAGACGCCTAGCTGGTTGATGGATAAGGGTGATAAAGAATAAAATACGGTTAACAAGGATTTGTTACATTTGCTTAAGCTTATTTACCAATGGAATTCGACAAAATTAAGAACAAGGGACAGGCCAGACTGTTTAAGAGTGACTTTATGGAGATGATGACGAAGACCCATCCATTCGTTATCTATAGTATGTATTTTCCTGTAATTGCTTTTATGCTTTACTATGGTGGAGCTTATAAAGGACTATCTGTAGGTTGGGAATTGTTAATGTTCATTTCAGGGGCTATGTTTTGGAGCCTGTTTGAATATATCATGCACCGCTATGTGTTCCACATGGTGGTAGAGAAGCCTCGTGCTAAACGCTTTGTATATACTATGCATGGTGTACACCACGAGTATCCTAGAGATAAAGAGCGTCTGTTCATGCCTCCTATCCCTAGTATGATCATTGCTACGGTCATTTTCTCTCTTATGTATTTCTTAATGGGTTGGACGGCATTAGCATTCTTCCCTGGGTTCTTATTCGGCTACATCATGTATGGCTCTATGCACTATGCGATACATGCATTTGCACCGCCAAGCTGGCTGAAAGCACTATGGAGAAATCACCACTTGCACCACTATAGTGAGCCTGATAAAGGTTTCGGGGTGAGTTCTGTATTGTGGGATGTTATCTTCCGTACGGTACCAAAGAACCCTGCAAAGGAAAAGCAGAAAGCTAAGGCAGCATAGAATTGCTTAAAACATATTTATTAAAGCGGCGTTTAGCCGCTTTTTTTATGCCATGTCATATTCTTTGATAATGGTTTCCAGCTCTGAGAGTATCATAGCCGTAGCTCCCCAAATAGTATGCCTGTCGTCTGGCTGATAGGCAGGAGCTTTTATCAGTAGTTCAGGATAAGATGAAGGTCTTATTTCCCTTACTGTTTTTATGTTCGGGTCAAAAAGCTTGTTGATAGGTAGTTCTATCACATACTGTACCTCGTCTACACTAAGTATATAGTCAGGCTTTTGCTCGGTATAGCCTATAAAGGGATGTACTTTAGAATTGCTTACAGGAATGTATAGTGAACTTAACTCCCCAATTATATCTATCTGTGTAGATGAGATACCGACCTCTTCATGTGTTTCTCTTAAAGCGGTGTATTGTAGGTCTATATCCTCAGGGTCTCTACGCCCGCCAGGGAAGCTTATTTGCCCGCTATGGGCTTTACCGTCTTCTACCCGTTTTATCAGTAGCAGGTTCAGCTCTTCTTCTTTAGGAAAGAAGAGACCAAGCACTGCACTATCTCTAGCCTCGGGTGGAGCTACCAACTGAGACTTACGTTTGCCAAAGGCCATTAAGGCCTGCGCACTACCACCGGGTAGTGGCTGTGTAAGTCTGTCTTTTAACCAGTCTAGATGATCTGTACTTATCAAATTTATGCTTCGTCTTTAAAGTTGATCTTATTATGCGTTCCATCACAATAAGGCTTGTTGGATGATGCGCCACAGCGACAGAAGGCAGTTACTTTATGTTTAGATGTTTCGTTGCCGTCCTTATCCTTTACTTTCAGGTTGCCATATACCATTAGTGGTCCATTCTTCATCACCTCAACGGTAGTCTCCACATTCACACTTTCTGTTTGCTCTTTTTCATTATTCTTATAGTAAGATAATGCACCTGACGGGCATTCCGTTACTTGCTCCATTATATCAGTACTGCTAGCAGCATTAATATCTATCCAAGGTTTTCTATTAGGGTCAAATACCTCTCCAAGACCGCTCCAGCACTTTTTAGAGTGTATGCACATGGCAGGCTTCCACACTACGGTAATGTCATCATTAGTATACTTTTTAGTTATTTCCTTCATCCTATATTCATTTATGTGTATACGTAATATACGAAAACCTGCTTGTGCTTGACTGTTATATTATTGCATATGAAGCTCCATAGGTACTTCATACACAAGGAAATCACTATCACTGTTAGCTGTTATGGTCACCGCTTCTGTCTCCGATATGCCAAATGCATCTCTGCGCCCTACTTCCTGATCGCCTACGGTCACGCTGCCCTCTATCACAAAGATGTATAAGCCATGTTTATCACTATGTAATTGGTGAGTTACAGACTTTCCGCCATCTAGCTTAGAGCGGTATATCCATGCATCTTGATGGATCTTTAGTCCTGCATCATCTTTATCCATTGGTGATACCAGTGTTTGTAGTTTGTTGGTACGCCCTTCTTCATCAAACATTACCTGCTCATACCTAGGCTCCACGTTCTTCTTGTGTGGGAATATCCATGATTGAAGGATGTTTACCGTTTGGTCTTTATTGTGATTGTACTCACTATGAAATATCCCTGTTCCTGCACTCATCACCTGCACCTCTCCCGGACGTATCACCTCAGTATGTCCCATACTGTCTTTATGCTCCAACGCTCCTTCCAGTGCTATGGTTATGATCTCCATATTATCGTGAGGATGCTTGCCAAAGCCCATACCGGGTTGTACTATATCATCATTCAGTACGCGTAGCACACCGTAATGTATGCGCTCTGGGTCGTAATAGCCTGCAAAGCTGAATGAGTGACGGGCTTCTAGCCAACCATGGTTTGCATAGCCTCTTTTATCTGCGGGATAATAAATTGTTTTAGACATGATCGTTCCTTTTCTTTAAAGTGATAAATTAATGTAGCTACATTAATAACTTTACAAAGTTACTACCAATATACACCCACTGACAAAATAGCATACCTATACAACCATTGATAATGTTAATACTGTCTATACATCCACATACGAACGGATATTAATTATTATTTTGGCTAAAATCATTTTACAACATGCAGAGCAAGAGCTTATGGCTTACGGTATTCACCATAATACTACTACCATTGACCCTACAAGCACAAAAAAGAGATACAATTACCCGCAATGATGGAGATGGGTGGCAATTCGTACAGATAAGGAGTGAGTTTGGGCTGATAGAGCAAGAAGGCTACCTACACAATGGCAAGCCTGATGGTGTGTGGAACGAGTACTGGTCGTCTAAGCACCCAAGGTCTATGACCACCTATAGAGGTGGTGTAAAGAATGGCATGACCGTTAAAGCAAATGCAGACGGCTCTGTAGAGTTGATAGAGAACTATAAGAATGGACTACTGGAAGGACCGCGTAAGGTATTCAAACCGAGAGGACCTGTATTGCTGGAAGAGCTGTACTCTGAAGGTAAAAAGCATGGACCATATACCAAATACTTCAAGAATGGACGCGTAGAAGAGCAAGGCAGCTATGTGAACGATAAGCGGGACGGAAAGAGTACATGGTACTTCGACAATGGTACACCTGCGGTACATTATACTTATGACGCCGGTATAAAGAGTGGTGATGCGGCTGTGTATCATGATAATGGACAGATAAGTGAAATAGGCAAGTATAAAAACGATGAAAAAGATGGCGTGTGGAAGGAATATGACGCAACTGGCAAGCTTATTGAAGAACATACCTACAAAAACGGAAAACAAATAAAATAGCATGGCACAAACCATATTGGTAATAGATGACGAAAGGGCGATACGTAGAACACTAAATGAGATATTGTCTTTTGAAGGTTTTAAAGTAGAAGAGGCAGAAGACGGAGCAGAGGGGCTAAAGAAGATACAAGATGGCAACTACGACTGTATCTTATGCGATGTGAAGATGCCTAAGATGGATGGTATAGAGGTATTAGAGAAAGTAAAAGAGATAAATCCTGATGTACCGTTCATCGTAATATCAGGGCATGGAAATATAGAAACAGCTGTAGATGCAGTGAAGAAAGGTGCCTACGACTTTATAGCTAAGCCACCTGACCTTAACCGCCTGCTGATAACGATACGTAATGCTATGGATAAGAAATCGCTGGTAGCGGAGACCAAACAGTTGCGCAAGCGTATATCCAAGAAGTATGAGATGATAGGCGAAAGTGAAGGTATCGTAAACATAAAAGAGACCATAGAGAAAGTAGCACCTACAGATGCCCGAGTACTGATAACAGGGCAGAACGGTGTAGGTAAAGAATTGGTAGCACGTAATATACACGACCTGAGCGAGCGCGCTAAAGGACCAATGATAGAAGTGAACTGCGCAGCGATACCCTCAGAGCTGATAGAGAGTGAGCTATTTGGTCATGAGAAGGGGTCATTTACCTCAGCCATTAAGCAACGCATAGGTAAGTTTGAGCAAGCAAGTGGTGGTACACTGTTCTTGGATGAAATAGGAGACATGAGTGCATCGGCACAGGCAAAAGTGCTGCGTGCATTGCAAGAAGGGAAGATAACCCGTGTAGGTGGTGATAAGGAAATAAAAGTAGACGTGCGTGTAATAGCCGCTACAAACAAAGACCTGATAAAAGAAACAGAAGAAAAGAAATTCAGGCTAGACCTATACCACAGACTAAGTGTGATACTGATACACGTACCATCGCTAAATGATAGGAAAGATGATATACCGCTCCTTGCAGAGCACTTTATGAAAGAGATAAGCAAGGAGTACAATCAGGCAGAGAAAGACTTTGACAAAGGTGCTATAGATGCCCTGAAGAAGTATGACTGGACGGGTAACATCCGTGAGCTACGTAATGTGGTAGAGCGTCTTATCATTATGTCTGACAAGAAGATAACCAAGAAGGATGTGGAGACCTATATC
>CAZPDA010000151.1:0-7587 GCA_964585115.1 uncultured Flavipsychrobacter sp. | reverse complement strand
TGTCCAGTATCTCAAAGAATTGTGGATGTATCGTTGGTTCACCACCACTTATCTGCACCACATCGGGTTCGCCCTCACTCTCTACTATAATGTCCAGCATCTCTTCTATCTCCTCCAATGTTCTGTGCCTGCCATAGTGTGGCGATGACATAGCATAGCAGGTAGGGCAAGAGAGGTTGCAACGGTCGGTCACTTCTATCAGCGTAAGGCAACTATGTTGTTCGTGGTCGGTACACAAGCCACAATCATACGGGCAGCCGTAGTGTACTTTATTGCTAAACTTTAGTGGTGTCTCCGATGGTTTGTTGTAGTTGCGTATGCTCTTGTAATACTCCACATCTGTAGCTATCAGTACTTTATGAAAGCCATGGTCTGAACAGGTCTTTAGCATATATACCTTGCCATCCTCAAACACGATTTTTGCCTCTATTCTCTTTAGGCAGGTAGGGCATAGGCTGATGGTATAGTCGTAGTAGGTATATTTTCTTACGGGCATAGTGTTATCGTTTGTTACGGATGAGTAATGATGGTTTGGTAATATAGCGATAGTAGTATAATAGTCCTGCCAATGCAGCGAGTTGTATCGTACCTAGCCCAAAGGCATAGCGCCAACCGGGTTTAATAAAATCAAGCAAGAAACGGAACAGGCAATACGCCATCAAGAATATCTTAAAGCGGCTACCTTCTGTTAGTATATATCGTTTCTCAAACTGTACTAGGAACACCCACATACTAATCAGGAAGATTATCTCGTATAGCGTTACAGGATGGCGCATGAGTCCATCGCCTAAGTTCATACCCCAAGGTAGTGTGGTAGGTATGCCATAGGTCTCTTCATACATACCTGCACTGTAGCAGCCTATACGTCCTATTATCATACCCAGTATCAGGGGGAAGGTGATGAGGTCGCCACTGCTGTGCTTTTCTCCTATCACTTTCTTCATGCCCTCTACTGCAAGCATACCACCAAGTAGCCCACCGAGTATGGTCTTGTTTCCCCAAAAGTATTGTAGCTTTTCTGTGGTTATCATCAGCTCATAAGCCTTCTCTAGCGAGCCTACTATACGAGCACCTAGCAATGCACCAAATGTTGCTGCTATGATGATCCAGATACGATTGTTGCGAGAGATACCATCATTACGTCTGCGACTTAGGTACATATAATACCTAAAGGCGATGAACACCCCGAGAAACTCAAAGATGCCATGCAATAAAATGTCTTCTCCGCCTATGGTTACGCTGTATGGGAAATTCACTATCAGGAGTTCTTCTATTATTGTAGCCAATATTCTCTTTGGTCAGGGTAGGTACGATAGCCGAGTATCCCTTTACCTTTTACCAAATATAACTTATCTATTCCTTGCTGGCTAGCTTTGTCTGTATCTTCAGTACTTATAATAAATGCGTTATCGTAGGTAGTTCCGTTTATCTCTACTAGGTCGAACTTGGTGACTGTATAATCTCCATTGTATACATCATAAGGGGCATCATCAGAGATGCTCATCTCTATATTGTATTGTGCAATAGTAATAGTTGCATAATTGCTGCCATACCTTTCTTCTCCGCTAATAACATGTTTGATATATACAGGCAACCAACCGGGATGCATATCATCCACTTTCGATGCTATAGAGCCATTTATCTCACAAAACTCTTCTTTACTGGAATAACCTGTGCGATACTCTATACGGTGTGGTTCCGTTTGTGTTATCTGGTCTATGATAAGCGTGTCAGTATCTATACCGTCAGAGAAATAGAAGGTCTTATTCTGTTCGCCATAAGGGAACCAGCCAAACAAAAATGTACCATCAAAAGCAGGACAACTAACGCGACGGGTACAAGGGTCGCAAGAGGCATATAGTATACTACTGAACACCAGTAGTGATAGTGCGATATAGTTCTTCATAAGATAAGCTTTCGGTTTGCTTGTTAAAGAAAACAAAACACGTGCCAAAGATATTTAACCACTAGTAATATAATATTAGTACCTCGCATAGAAAAAGGGACTGTATATATCACAGCCCCTTGATTGATCGATCTTTCTTCATTTTCACATTACCTCACCATTAGCTTACCTGTTTGTACATCATCACGAGTACTCACTTTGTATAGGTAAGTACCATTTGGTAAAGTTGAGGTGTTTATTTTCAGTTCTTGCTTACCTGATAAGTTACTACGCTGTTCTCTTGCTACTACACGTCCTGTAATATCAGTAACCACTAACTCTATATCAGTAGTGCTGTTTAGTGTTATACCAAAATTAGCTACATCACTTACAGGGTTTGGGTAGACCGTTACAGTACTTATATTATTTGTAAGACCATTAACGGAAGATGGATGCTCAACTCTAAACATAACGCAACTTTCATTGTTAAGTGTATCACCATCAACAATAGTATCAGCTGCATTTTTCATCAATATTTTCACACACATTGTCGTATTACCTACAGGCCATGTATTACTAATGTAGAATTGAAGATTTGATTGGGTAGAATCGCCAGGCTCTAAATAAGGGGCAGGCATTGCTAGATATGGCATGGGTGGATTACCAAACTGTATCATATTACCGTCAAAGCTCTGTCTAAACTCTAATGTGTCTGCTTGAGTAAGTGTATCAGTACCTAGGTTTTTGATACGCGTTGTGATATTGAATTGTTGTCCGGGATTCATGACATCATTATTTACTGGGGAGATAAGGTTAACTGTCAGGTCAATGTTTCTTTTCTGCGAAAATGCTTGGATAGTACAAGCCAGTAAAGCAGAGACAAATAGGATAAAGATCTTCTTCATTTTGTTTTATAGGTTTAGTGTGACGTAAATGTACGTTACCTAATAACACAATGTATACACTTGGTTTTATTTTAACATATCTATGACTATAGTTGTTATCAACTGCTATGGTCTGCTATGATCTTCCATACCCCATCCACCTTTTTAAAGAGTAGTGTAAAGTACCCACTTAAGTCTCCATCTTTACGTTTTAAATCCCACTTACCTACTACAAAGTAATGATCATCAGCTATTGGCATGAACTGTAACTGGCTAAACGTAAGCTGCCCCATCTTTTCATCGGTAGGATAACTTTTCTTGTAATTCTTAAGTGTATTGTCAAACCCGTATGTAGGTCCTCTGCTACCTATAAACAAGAGGCTATCATTCTGCCAATATCCTGCTTTCATATAGGTTTCTATATCTCCTTTGTTCCAAGCCGCTGCTTGTGTATGTAATATTTCTGAAATGGCCTGCTGAGGAGATTGTGCAAAGGAAGTAGTTGTAATAACAATAGCTACTAAAAGTATAGTAATGGTCTTCATACACTGAATGTAAACAAAAAAAGGCGGCTGGTGAGCTGCCTTTTAATGGATTATAGGGGCCGGATGTCCGGCGGGTTTACAGGTAGGTGGGTTTATAGGTGCTTGGCTTATAGGTATGATGTAAAGTAACATCAAACAAATAGTATATAGATACATGATTTGACGAATGGCATAGTTCATTCGACGAATAGCAAGTATTATCAGAGGTGATATTATTGTGATGGTAGCGCTATCTACTATTATTAAAAACTCATGAATAGCAATTACTTACAGAGATTGTGAAAGGATTTTTATGCTAATGCAGCAATTAAACTATTTTTGCCACCGTTATGGCAAACGAAAATAAGCTTCAAGACATTATTGCACACTGTAAAGAGTATGGTTTTGTATTTCAGAGTAGTGAGATATACGACGGACTACAAGCCGTATACGACTATGGACAGAATGGTGCAGAACTAAAAAAGAATATAAAAGACTATTGGTGGAACAGCATGACCCGCATGCACGATAACATTGTGGGTATCGATTCTGCCATCTTCATGCACCCTACTACATGGAAGGCAAGCGGACACGTTGACAACTTCAACGACCCGATGATAGATAACAAGGATAGTAAAAAACGCTATCGTGTAGACCACCTTATAGAGGCTCATGCAGAAACATTGAGTGCTGAAGAAGGTAGAGCTCTTGTAGACAAGATGGAAGCTATGCTTGCTCAAGATGACTTTGAGGGGTTGAAAAAGCTAATAGAAGAACTAGATATAAAATGTGCGGTAAGCGGCACAGCCAACTGGACAGACATTCGCCAGTTCAACCTAATGTTTGGCACACAAATGGGGTCTGTAGCAGGTGATGCCGATACTGTTTACTTACGTCCTGAAACTGCGCAAGGTATATTCGTGAACTACCTGAACGTACAGAAGACAGGCCGTATGAAGATACCATTCGGTATAGCGCAAATAGGTAAGGCATTCCGTAACGAGATAGTAGCACGTGGTTTTATCTTCCGTATGCGTGAGTTTGAGCAGATGGAGATGCAATTCTTTGTAAAGCCGGGCGAGCAGAAAAAATGGTATGACTACTGGAAAGAGACCCGTATGAAGTGGCACCTAAGCTTAGGTATCCCTCAAGAAGAATATCATTATCACGACCATGTAAAGCTGGCACACTATGCTGATATGGCTTGCGATATAGAATACAACTTCCCGGGTTGGGGCTTTAAAGAAGTAGAGGGTATCCATAGCCGCACTGACTTTGACCTTAGCCGTCATCAAGAGTATAGCAAGAAGAAGCTTACCTATTTTGATACGGAAATAAACGAGCATTATGTTCCATACGTTATAGAAACTTCTATCGGTCTAGACCGTACCATTATGATGGTACTAAGCGAGGCATATGAAGACCAAGACCTTAGTAATGAAGACAAGAAGGACAGCCGTGTAGTATTACACTTTGCACCACATATAGCACCTGTGAAGTTGGCTATCCTACCACTTACCAAAAAAGATGGACTACCAGAGATAGGACAAGAACTACTGAATGAATGTCGTCCTCACTTTAAATGTACTTATGAACAAAACACATCTATAGGTAAGCGCTATCGTAGACAAGATGCTGTGGGTACACCTTTCTGTGTTACGATAGACCATCAAACCAAAGAAGATGGAACTGTAACTATCCGCTACCGCGACAGTATGGAGCAAGAAAGAGTACCAATGAGTGAAGTGAAGAATATAGTACTGAAAGCTATCAATACTTATTAAGAAGATAACAATACCTTGACAAAGCCGAGCCTATCGCTCGGCTTTTTTCTTTAATTTGCTAGTATGAGTGCCGAGCATACACAAGCTATAGAAAGACTACAACAGGAGTGGGGTATCACCTCACCTGAAAGACTGTCTGAAGAAGAGCTGTTGCAACTACTGGCCAATAAGATAGTAGACATCATAGAACGTAGTCCGGAAGAGTTCTTCCAACTGATGTACCGACTGGATATAGAAGAACAAAAACTACACCGTGCACTACACGAAACAGATATAGCACAGAACATAGCCAAAATTATCTACGACAGGCAACTCATGAAGATGCGCACCCGCAAACTGTTTAAGCAGGCTAACACTGAGGAAGACAGCGACCTGATGTGGTAGGTTTTCCGTAACTTTATAGACGTTACTTATAGCTAGTATAGCTCCATAAGCCCCTCCTCTTAAGCATTATTATGAAGAAGTTTTTGATGATAGTTGTCATGTCAGCACTGGCATTTGGTTGTAAGGTAGACCCTAGTTTTGAACCGAAGGAACCAGTACAGACCGTATACTTTAATATACCTGAAGGCTGGCCTACTCCATTTTATCAATTTGAGAATAATACGTTGACACAGTCGGGTTTTGAATTGGGCAGGAGGTTATTCTACGATACCCGCCTCTCAAGAGATAATACCGTATCATGTGGCAGTTGTCATCATGCGTCCGATGCATTCGCTCATAGTGGTAATGCTCTAAGCCCTGGGGTAGATGGCCTGCTAGGGACAAGGAATTCACCACCCATATTCAATATGAATTGGCATACTAGCTTCTTTTGGGACGGCGGTGTTAACCACTTGGAAAGCCAGCCAATAGCTCCGATACAGAACCCTGTAGAGATGGATGAGAACCTGAGAAACATCTTCACCAAGCTGGAGCAAGATGAGGATTATCCTAAAATGTTTGCTGATGCATGGGGAGACTCCAAGATAAATTCACAAAGACTATTCAAGTCATTAGCACAGTTTATGGGTGCTATGGTATCGTCTACGTCTAAGTATGATAAAGTGATGCGAGGCGAAGGACCTACATTCACAGCTGCAGAACAGAGGGGGTATAATGTTTATAAGAGCAACTGTGCATCTTGCCACACAGAGCCATTATTCACAGACTTCTCATATCGCAATAATGGAATAGCAGTAACGGCAGTAAACGATAGTGGTAGAGCACACATCACACGCAAGCCTGAAGACCTTTACAAATTTAAGATACCTACGCTGAGGAATTTAGGATACACAGAACCATTTATGCACGATGGCAGGTTCAATACCCTTGACCAAGTACTAGACCATTACGAAAGCGGCATTGTACAATCTCCTACACTAGATGCTCTATTAACGAATGGTATAACGCTAAATGCTGAAGAACGTAACGACCTACTTCAGTTTTTGAACACACTGAATGATGTGGACTTCGTTAACGACGAACGATTCCATGAAGTAAAATAACAAGAAGTTTTAGCAGAACTTAGTCCAGATCACGCTTGATCACTGTTAGGTCTATGACCTCTAGTGAGAAGTAATCATTATTTATTCGGCAACGCTCTGTGTTAAGGCGCTCATCAGAATCATATTTCACTTTCACCTTCAACCCATCATGCTGAAAGTTTGATGGTAAATTACGAGGACGCAACTTGCTAGTACCATCTTCAAGCACCAATACATAGCCACAACCTTCTGAAGCTATATCTCCTGTATCCATAATAGTAGCCTTAGTAAGGTTTCTATCTTGCTTACATCCAGCGGCAGCTAGCATCAAAAAGGCAGCACCAAATAAATATTTACGCATGTCCGGGTATTTGATATACTTAATTCAGCTATGAAAATAATAAAAACTTTTTAAGCCGCAATCATGCTGTGAACTTATATCCTATTCCTCTTACTGAATGGAAGTGTTTCGGGTTTCTACTATCCTCCTCAAAATACTTTCTGAAATTCAGTATAAAGTTGTCAATGGTACGTGTGGTAGGGTATACATTATATCCCCACACCACATGAAGTATATGCTCGCGAGATACTACCTCTCCTTGGTGCTCTATCAATAGTTTTAATAAAGCAGCTTCTTTTTTACTTAGCTCCTGCTTATTACCCTTTAGGTCCGTGCACTCATGAGCAGCAAAATCTATAGTACAACCGTCAAACTCGTATTTGTCAGCTACAGAATGCGGGTCTCTTATCATACGGTTCTTCTTAATAAGGATATCTACTCTTAATAAGAGCTCCTCCAGATTGAAAGGCTTGGTCATATAGTCATCACCACCTTTTTTTAGTCCTTCTACCTTATCAGCACCGGTATTTCTTGCAGATAGGAATAATATAGGCACATCATTCTGCTGCATACGAATGGTCTCACATACGGTCAATCCATCCATTTCCGGTAGCATTATATCTAGTATTATCAGGTCGAAGTATTCATTCTTCACCATCTTTAATACATCGGGACCATTATCTACAGTTGTTACTTCATACTTC
>CAZPDA010000150.1:0-7669 GCA_964585115.1 uncultured Flavipsychrobacter sp. | reverse complement strand
AGCCTAACCTTGCCATACCTGCACCACTGTTGGCAGATAAGGACTGGAAGGAAACAACACGTATACGCTTCTTTCTTTTCATCTATTAACTCTTCAACTCTTTTTCTAAATAGTCTGCTACGTCTACAAACAAATGGTCCATGCTATAGCTATCAAGGTTGTGCTTTGCATTCAAGCCCATTTGCTTAGCTACGTCTTTATTGTTGTAAAAGTATTCTATCTTTTCTTTAATGCTCTTTGCATCTTTTATCGGTATCACCTCACAGCCACTTTCCACTCTACCAAGCAGCTCTGCCGAACCACAGTTGTCGGTTATCAAAACAGGCACACCATATAGTGCAGCCTCTAATGCTGTATATGGTCCACCCTCCGCAAGGCTAGGTATCACAAATAGCTCTGTATTCTTAAAGAAGTCAGGCACATCAGGTATACGTCCAAGATAGTTTACCTGTGCCAGCCCCTCAAAACGCTTATCTATATATGCTTTTAGTTTAGGCTCTATATAGCCTGCTATATTAAGTACGATGTCTTTCTCATCGTGTTCTTTCATCAAGCTCTCCCATGCTTCCAGTAGATATTGCAATCCTTTCAGCACAACAGTATGTGCCAAGTACCCTACACGGAATACTTTCGAATCAGGACGTTCTTCCATTTCATAAGGCTTAAAGTCTGGCTTTAAGTGTCCTGTTATCTGTACTACATTAGAGTGGTTGTTCTTTGCTTTTATATAGCTATCATACACTGTAGGGTAGGTGCCGATAATGGTGTCTACATACTTTATAGAGTCGTTGTAGAACTTCAGCCTTGGTAAGTAGGTATAAGCATCAATGGTATCTAGATGCATGCGCTCATGCTCATGAGTTACCAAGTCGTAGATAATGTTCTCTTCCTGATTGGCAGGAATGTATATAATAGGAATGCCCTTCTTCTTAGCCTTTGCAAATGTGCGGCGCATATGTGCATTGGTAGTAAAGAGGATACCTGTTCTATTACTTAGTTGTTTGGCACAGAACCAATCGAAAATATGCTCCTGTATCAGCCTGAATTTATGAGCCGATACTTTAGCTTTTACACTCCATTTGTTCAGCATGAACAAGTATGCCCGCGACCATTTAGATACAGGTATTGATGGGAAGCTGGTCTCAAACTTTCCTTTAGAGTGTACGATGAATTTTTCTAATAGTCCACGCTTGTGCAGCTCCTCAGATAGATAATAGCCAAGCCTCGCCATACCTCCGGCACTATTTACCGTAAGCGACTGAAAGGAGACAACTAATATTTTCTTTTTGTTGGGCATAATTCGTTGGTGTAAACAGTAAACTACTTCAACATCTCCGACAAGGTCATTTTTTCTACATCGCTAAATTTAGAAACATGGTTCAAGAAGTCAAGCAATACTTTTTTCATGGTTACTTTTTCGTCCCACACCATAGGGTAGTCAAACTCTACATAGTGAGTAGACAAGACAAAGTCACCATTGTATTTGCGCACCATGTCAAAGTCGTATATCAGGTCTTCTAACCTAGTGCTGGGTTGTAGCGGGTAGTGGTAAGCTATCTCGTTGTGAGACGAATAGTGCAGCACTCGTGGATAGTCAGATTCACGATGCATCATCTTAAAAGTAGCTTGCTTTATGATGTTCTTAATGCCTGCCCAGTCCTTTTCTTTTTTGTAGAAGGCGATACCGCCACCGCAGATGTTCAAGCCTGCATTTATAACAGACTTATATCCTGTCATACTTAGCAAGTTTTGTGGGGGCGTAAACACAGAGATACGGCTACCTAGTAATCGGTCTAAATGTCCAACCTCTGCTTTTATTTCGTCTGTAAGGTTGCGCATAGTAAAGTACTCTGCACCTCTCACATAGTTATTGTCTCTACTTTTAGGTAGATAAGGGTCTTCATTTCTATGATGCTTTGCGTGGTAAGCAACATCAAGTTTCCTTTCTCTTAAGTTCTCTTGTAAAAACTCTATTAGGTCACCGTTCCCTTCTATAGGGTAAGGCGTATCATCTCTAGTCCATGCATCCCAATCTGTATCATGCTTGTCTTTGTATATCTGATGTACCCAGTGAGACCATTTACCTTTCACTTTAGATATGAGACATAGCGTTGGCGGATACTCATGCCAAATATCACTATAGCAATTCTTAAGGTCTTCAGCTGTAGTGAAGTAGTTGGTATCGTCATCGCGTATGGCAAATCTCATAGTATTGTGTTTGGAGTTGTTATTTGTTCAGTCTGATGTTTTTATAGTTCTGTGCAAAGCGTTGCCTTTTCTTTTTTATCATTGGTGTAATGATAGGTATGTTTGCATTTACAGCTTTGGTAACGAGGTCTTTCAAAAACTCTTCGGTCTTACTTCGGGTATATCCTATCTCCGAGCCAAATTGGTCATTCTCTGTAACGGGCATAGGGTACACACAGTCTACTCCGCCTATAGCATTCTTTTGATGAAACACCACCCAAGAGTCTGCTTGTGCATACAGTGGCATGTTGAAGTCTATCATACGCTTACACAGTTCTTTTGAGATGATGTATGCTGCAGCTCTACCTATGCCATGCACTTCACTTGGCTCACATAGCTGATATTCATGTTTGCCTGCTTTCAATATTCCGTTCGTTTTGGGCGATAGGTCTAAAAATCCTTCTCTACACCAGTAGTAGGTGAGTTGAGTTATATTATTTTTATCCAACTTTGGTGTGAGCTCTTCTAAAAGCTGTTTGAAGTTGGGCTCTGTTATCAGTATGTCATCCTCAAAAACTATCCCATATTCATCTTCACTTTCCAGTATACGTTGGTATGCTTTTATATGCGATAGTGCACAGCCTGCTTGTGAGCGTGTGAACTCATTAGGGTCAGTTACACTATTATTGAACGCTTCTTCACTCATTTCCCTGCCGTCTACTGCTGTTACAAATTCATGGTCTATCCCCATACCATTCAGCATAGCATCCATTGCGTCCCTTCTATAGGTACTCCTTGGCATGTTTATAACATATGCTCTCATATCCACTCTCTTTATTGTTCCGTTTTAGAAGCTTCGTAAACCTCGTAATAAGCATCAACACACTTGTTCATATCAAAGTGTGTATAGCATGCCTTTGCTTGGTGTTTATGTTCGTTATATAAGTTCTTATCGTTATAGTATTGTTCCATAGCAGTAGCTACCTCATCTACTGATACTTTACCATCTACTATCGGCGTGATGATACCTGCACGCTTACCTTCGTAGCTTATCATGTTCTCTATCTCTCCCGCATTGGACGCAATGCAAGGTATACCACAGCACAAATACTCTATGACGACCGTAGGCAAACTTTCAGAAGGGTAGGTAGTAGGCAGTAGCCCTACATCCATCATGTTTATCCAGTCCAGCGGGTTGTCTGCATGGCCTGTAAAGTGGATGTTCTTCTGCGCTTTGTATTGTTCTTGCAGCCCTGTTAGGTATTCGCTCGCGCCCACTAATACTAAGTGTGCATCGCTCTTGCCCATTTTCAGGAAAGCATCTATTGCTACTTGCCAGCCTTTATCTGCAATGCCTCGGCTCACCATGCCATATACCATTGCATTGGTCGGTATGCTCAGCTTTGCTCTCAGTGCTTCAGGCTGTTCTTTTATTTGTCCTGTATAGCCGTTGTATATCTTCGTAAGTTTTCCGCTGGTCTCTTTAGGAAAATGCTCTTTGAAAAAAGCCAGTTGCTTGTCTGATATACAAACTACTTTTTTTAGTTTACTCAGGTTACTGGTGGCTTTCTTTTTATAGTTGAGTAACGGTATGGTAATGCCTTGTTCTGTCTTGTTGAAGAATTGTAAGTAATCGCCATGAATGGTGTTGACTACCGGTATGTTTAGCTTGCTTGCTACTTCAAGACAAACCTTATCTGTCTTCAGCAAATGGCTGTGTATCACATCTGGTTTGAACTCTTTTAGTTCGCTATATAGAGACGTTTTGATGTATTGCTCTCTGAAGCTATAGTCTATCTTCATTCTAAAGAGTACACTATCCACTTTCCTAAACAGTAGGGATGCCGGTATATCAGCAGGTTTAACGGTTACACTAGGTGCGAATAGTTTGCACAGTTGTTTGTTTAGCATCTCTTTGTAGAAGATGAATACACGCACCTCGTGACCATGCTGATGCATAGCCTCTGCCAAGCGCAGAATGAATGTTTCTGCACCTCCGGGGTGTATCACTTCTGTTGCTAGTACTATCCTCATGCTCCTAAGTAACGTTTCCTTATATAGTAGACCAAGGTTCTATAACCCTGAGGGTCTGTTTTACTATTTTTGAAATGTTTGCCTAATAAATTCCTGGCTTTTGCCCAGTTCTTATTATCAATATACTTTGCTGCCCATACTCTGTATCGCTCTGCCAATAGTTTTTTATTGTTCAGCAGCTCCATCTCAAATTTACGTAGCTTTCTCCTTTGTCCCTGCTGTAGCCAGTCTGTACCTGTCTCTTTTATTTGCCGGCATAGCTCTGCTATTACATCTTGTGCAAACATCTTACGCACATTATCCATCACATTCGTCAGCGAACCTGGATTTATGCGGTAAGAATATAGCACGTCCTTTACAAAGTATATCGGGTATTTATTCACTACGGTCAAAGTCCAGTAGTGGTCGTCTCCATATATATCGTCAAAGTAATCGTGGAAGTAACCGAACTCTTCAAATACCTGTGGTCTACACATCAACCCAGGAAACCAGAATGGGTATTCTAGTTCAGGAGTGGTTACCATAAAGTCTTCTTTATATTCTTTTGATTCAAGGTAGTTGCCATCCATGTCTATCAGCTCATAATTGGTACCACACATCATCAGGCTTGGGTCTTGTTCAAAAGGAGCTACTTGCTTGGCTATACGTTCAGGCTTGCTAACATCATCGGCATCCAACTGAGTAATTAGGTCTCCAGTTGCCATTTTTAGTGCACTGTTTTTATTAGCTAGATAACCTAAATTCTCAGGTTGTTCGTAGAGGATAACTCTTGGGTCGTCAGTATATTTCTTTATCAATTCTACAGTGTTGTCTGTAGACTGGTCGTCACTTACTATCAGTTCCCAATCAGTATATGTTTGGTTGATGATACTCTCTATTGCCTCTTCTATATACTTAGATGTATTGTAGGAGCACATGATGATACTCACTTTCATATCTTATCGTTTTTGCATGTTAGCTAAAGTTCTTAGCTGTCCACAAGTAGCGTAGTGTTTTATAATTGTCCAGATAAAATGGAGATTGTTTAAAAGCTTGTTTCAGTAGTTTCCACCCATCTTGATAGTTCCCATGATCTATCTGTATACAAGCAAACCTTCTAAAGTGATTGGCCATATAGTTTCTATCATTCAGAAGCTGTTGCTCATAAGCTTTAGCACCATCCCAATTATTATCTTTTAGCCAGTCTGTTCCTGTTTCTATTCGTCGTTTTCTTATCTCTTTGTATACATCATGAGATATCATCTTCCTCAAGGCATTTGGCTCTGTCAGGTCTATGCTTCTATGGTCAGAGTCGGGTCTTGCCCATACAAAGTATAGGTACTCATCTAGGTAGTAGCCTTTATATCTATCCAGTATATCTAGTATCATATATCTGTCGTAGCTGGTAAGCCTGTCAAAGTATTTGTGAAAACCGCCTACCGTCTCTAGTGTCTCTCTGCGGAACATAATAGTTGCAGGTGCCCATACTTCATTAGATTCAGCTGTTATTAACCCTGATGGATGACGGTCTTGATAGTCTGGCTCTGCTAGCTCAGAGTAGAATACAGAGTTGGTAAGACATAGACCCACATCATATTTTTCTAAGATGTCAAGCTGTTTTTCTACACGGTCTGTAGCACACCAGTCATCAGCATCTTGTATCATTATATAGTCTCCCTTAGCCTCAAAGAACATACGGTTATAGCAGTTGATAAGACCTTGGTTCACTTCGTTTATCAATACTTTGATACGTTCGTCCTTTGCCGCCCATTTTTGTATAATGGCTACAGAGTTGTCAGACGACCCATTGTCGCAAACCAGTATCTCTATATTCTTGTAGGTTTGGTCTACCAGGTGTTGCAAACACTTGTCTAGGTATTCGTCGCAGTTGTAGTTGGGTACGGCTATTGAAACTAAAGGGAGCATTTTCTTGGTTTTAAGCAGTTATCAATTTGTCGTAGGTTATAGGTGGTTCTATTATTCCTTCATCTATCTTGTATATCTTCTCACAATACTTTAGCGAGCTATATCTGTGGGCAATGATGATGATGGTAAGGTCTTCATTCCCTAGCTCTCTTATAGCATTTGTGATGTCTTCTTCGGTCTTAGCATCTAGTGCAGATGTAGCCTCGTCAAATATCAATACTTCAGCACCTTTATATATAGCACGAGCTATAGCTATACGCTGTTTTTGTCCGCCAGATAGGTTGTTACCTCTTTCATTTAGTTTGGTTCTATATCCATCAGCCCAGCCATCTACAAGGTCTGTCAGGCTAGATAGTTTTATAGCACGCTCTAGGCGTTCTATGTCTATCTCTTCTTGCTTTTCACCAATAGCTATATTCTCCATGAAGGTTGCATTCATTACAAATACATCCTGACGAACATAGCCCAGTATCTTCCACCATGGTTTTAAGGTGTCTTGGTTTAGTTCCGTATTATCAATGTTAATATGACCTTGCGTAGGTGATAAGAAACCTAGTATATTACTTACCAGTGTAGACTTGCCCGAACCAGACTTGCCCACAATACCTACTTTGTCTCCTTTTTTTATAGTAAGGTTGCAGTCTTTTATCACTAGCTTATTATCGCCGGGGTATTGGTAGGATACATTGTTGAATTGTATGCTGTTATTGAACGTAAGCGGCTCTACTTCTAAGCGCTTGCTATCTAAATCTTCATCAGCAGGCACAAAATCAGGATCTTTAAACACATATTCTGTAGAGTTAAGGTTGTTCATCGCCATTACAAAACGGTTTACCGATGGTATGCTACGGTAAGCAATAACCGAGAATAATGTAATGGTCGTTATGATCTGCTCAGAGTCTTTTATTACAAAGACACCATATAGTAGTATAAGTATGATACAAAGAAAAATAGCTATCTCGATGATGCGTGTAGGTATGAACATCATAAAGTCAAGCCTCGCTTGATGCTTACTGAAGTTCTCCGCAAGTCCTTTAAATGTATTCTTAAAACGGTTCTCCGTACCTGCTACTTTTATGTCCGTATAGCCAAAGATCATTTCCTGTGCTTTGGCGTATAGGTTGATACTGTTCTTACTTTTCTCTTCACCTGCATGTTTTATCAGCCCTTTTACTTTTGCATAGAAGCCTCCCATTACGGGTAGTAATACAACTATTAGCAATAAGAACAAACGCCAATCCCAAGTGCAAACGATGATAGCTGTAAGCCCGAATATTATAGCCTCGTTGATGATGATGATGGTAGATATTGCAGCATTGCTGGTAAGTGCTGATTGGTAGTATGTTAGTTTACCTACAAGTTCGTTGGATGTCTCTTTTTGTATGTCTAATAATGAACGGTCGAATATACGCTCCAGTACATTCATTGACGAGGATACGTATAAGCTTTGAGTAAACTTTACTTGCAGTCTGTTAATGAATAGACCAAAAAGGTTCTTTAGTACTATGACCAAGAAGAATAAAAGTACGGTATATATCAGCAG
>CAZPDA010000149.1:0-7722 GCA_964585115.1 uncultured Flavipsychrobacter sp. | reverse complement strand
GTACTGATATATCAAAAGGTAACCTAACGTCAAAATCAGAAGGTCAAGAAAACCGACAAAAAGGTAACGTAAAAGGTAACCGAAAAGGTAACCCTTCTGACACTTCACAAGCCAGTACAGGCTTGCTTTCCGTGCCTAAAATCATCACAGTAGACAATCAAGGTAGTGAGAACATACTGCACGTACCTATAGCAGCAAGAGCAGGATATTTAACAGGATTTCAAGACCCTGAATACCTGCAAACACTGCCATCTTTCTCTATGCCTTGGCTCAGGAATGCAACGTTCCGTATGTTCGATATTGAGGGCGCATCTATGCACCCTACAATCAATCATGGAGACCGTGTTATTGCTCAGTATTGTAGTAGCTTTGATGAGATACGTGACAACCGTATTTATGTAGTTGTCACAAATGACGGAATAGCTGTAAAGCGAGTACTGAACCGCATTACAGAGCGTGGAAAGCTCGTACTAAGGAGTGACGCAGTTGATAACAGAGAAGAATATAAGACCTATGAAGTAGACCAGACAGATGTGGTCGAACTTTGGTATTGTAGAATGAAACTATCTGCTGACTTTAGTGAGCCGTCAGAGCTATATAACAGGGTCAACAACCTAGAGGCTGACCTTGTAGAAATGAGAGAAACAACACACATTCTAATGAACTCAATTCAAGTATTAGAAGGTACTATCAGAAATAAATTAAAATAACGTTTTAACAAGGTTTAATCATAAAACAGAGCGTATAATTTGCATTCAATCAAATTCAATAAAATTAAACGCTGCGAATTATTTGAGTTATCCACACTAATCGGCTGAAACCCGCTACAGTTGTGCATTTTTCGCACCGTTTGTGTTTTGTTGCGTTATACGCTCTGTTTTAACCCCCATATATAGTATTTGTTGATATTTAGTGGTGAATATCTAAGGAATAGTTATATTTATAATCCTCTTTACATTTCTATGCTAGAAAATAGCTATAAATCCAAAAGGGAAGTTAAAATTAGCCAGTTTGGCAAGTTTTTTGCTGTATAGTTATTTGCGCCAAATGGACTAACTGTCCTTGTAGATGAAAGGCATTATAAAAAAAATACTATTGTCACTGATGTTTACCGTGACCCTTGCTGTGTCTGCCAAAGCAGACGAGTTGGAGGATATGGTGAATTATGTGCGTACGGGTAATGTGACAGGGATGACCAAGTATTTTGATAAGATAATTGGCATTACGATCAATAATAATCAAGCAACCTATAGTGGAGCTCAGGCAGAGATAGTACTCAAGGACTTTTTTGTCAAGAATACGGTGAAGGAGTTTTTGGTGGTACAAAGCGGCACATCAGGTACTGACTCTAAATATGCTATAGGAGACCTAGTGACGGCAACAGGCACTTATCAAATATATGTTGTGATGAAGATAAAAGATGATGTTTATCTACTCAAGGAAATTCGATTTGAAAAGAAATAGAAAAAGCCCCTGAATATTCAGGGGCTTTTTTATGCTATATACTTACTGCTATCTATAAAAATTCAATTGTTTCCCCTTTGGGTATTTTACGGTAAAGCCTAGTTGTATCTTTTCTGTAGTATTTGGTGTTACATTTAGCTCCCATTTAAGAGACCCTGTCGTTTTATTGTATTCTGCACCATCGTACTTTTCATCCTCTATCTCTATACTATTATCCTTACTAATAGGCAGTTGGTCTAGTATCGTAATGTCGATAGCCTCGTTTCTAGTATTGCGTATAATCATGGTATAAACAAAGGTCTCACGAACGTTAGAGCCAATAGTACGAACTGTACGTAGGTCTTTATCACGTTCACGACGAATTATTACTTTTTTATCTCTACCTAATGATATGTTCATCGTGTCTTTTACGTTGCGCATATCGATATATCCTTGCCCTACATAAGTGCCTTCGTAGAAGATATTAGTAGGACCCGGTAGTAGGCTTAGGTCTTCCCAGTCGGTAACCTGTGCTTGTAAGAAGGCATCTTTATCCAGCTTAGGTACTGCAAAGTATCTGTAAGACGCAGGTAGTTGGTGCTTTTTGATGGCTACATTATGTGTTTTGCCATCGCTTGGTATAGTGTAAGCCAGTTCTATATCAAAACTTGTATTAACACCTGCATTACTTACTTGAGTATATTGATTCATACTTGAGTTACTTACATTATTGATGCCTCTACTACCAGCTACCTGTACCCCATCTACATAGTATAGTGTTCCACTTCCTCTTGCACCACCTATGCTAATACCGTTTCCGTCATCTTTTTGATAAGCACCTGCTGTTGTTTGTGCCATACTTGATGTATTGCGGGTAGGCACTTTTTCCAGTTGGTCATAGTTGCCGGCGTTTGTTCTATTCAAGTATCTAGGAGGAGCAGGTACATTAAAGTTCAAGTACCAAGGGTTTAGTGTTGGTGCTTGTGCTCCCTCGTTAGGATTGCCAGTAGAAAGGGTCAGCTTTACCTTATCCCATGCTACACCACTGTTTTGATAAACATGTGCTTTGTAGGCAAGGTTTACCGGGCTATTCACTTTATCAACTCTTATATCATAAGATGGCGACCATCCTGCATTAGGTACTACATATGAAATGGTAATATCTGACGAGGTAGCGCGTGTGCAGTAGAACTTAACTAATAATTGCCCTCCCGGTTGATACCCTTTTTGCTTCTCCTCTTGTAACTGTTGGCGTAGTTTTTTTATGCGTTTGTCTGCCTTGGCAATGCTTTCATTGATGTCTGTACGCTCATTTAGTAGGCTATGCATTTGAGACTTTACAAGGGCAAGCATCTTTTGCAGTTCAGATACCGATAAGCCATTCTGCTCACCAGATACTTTTCTATTCTGATTAAGAACGTTTACCTGTTCATTAACTACCTGCATGTCTGTATTCAGGTCGTTCTTCTTCTTGTTCAGGTAATCTATACTGTCTGATATTTCCTGTGCACGTGGAGAAAGGTTGTCGTCTGCTAAATAGTTGTTTTGGAAAACTGCAGACTGTACAACTGCGCCGTTCGTTGCGCCTACATTCAGGCTTTGCTGATTGACGTTGCCCGCAATATTTGTAAATAGAACTTCTGTTTCTCCTGAAGAGAGGCTCACTTTAGTGCTGCTTTCCAGCTCAGCTCCGTTCAGGAATACTGTGGCATGGTCTATTGTTACTTTCTTTTTTGTCTGTGCAAATAATATGGTACTGCTTAATAAACAAGCCATAAGTACCGACATCGGTTTTGTAGATAGCATAGAATATGTTTTAGTGTAATGGTGCTGCTATCTACAAAATTCCATAAAAAGTATTAAGCTAATGTCACTTTACTATCCTGATCTTAGCATAGTTTAACATTATCTTCTTACTTCCATGCCCATCTTTAAAAGAAATGGTAGCTATTCTATTGTTAGCACCACCCTCCAGAGCATCTATTTTACCAAAGCCAAACTTCAGGTGTTCCACCTCCATACCTACTTGCATCTCCATAGGGTCATCTGCTTTGAAGTCGGTAGCAGGCTTATGAGCTGTAGGTGCTTTTTTATTTAGCTTATCGACTATTTTTTTAAGCGAAGGTGTTTTCTCGAAAGAGCGGTTCATTTTGCTGCCAAATGCATTGACAGACCCTGTAGCCATATTATTCATACCTGTGAAGGTACGGTCAAGATATTCCTCAGGTATTTCGTCAATGAAACGGCTAGGCTCGTTCTGCACTAAGTTTCCAAAGCGGTAGCGGCTGTTTGCATAAGTGACCCATAGCCTTTCTTTTGCTCTGGTCACCACTACATAGAACAAGCGACGCTCTTCTTCAAGGTCTGCACGGTCGTACAGGCTCATAGCACTTGGGAAAAGGTTTTCTTCCAAGCCAACGGCATATACACATGGAAACTCCAAACCTTTTGCAGCATGTATGGTCATCAGTTTTACTGCATCTTGGTCTTCTTCATTCCCTTCGTCAGAATCAGTAAGTAGCGATATCTGTTGTAGATAACTACCTAATGATTTTTCTCTAAGTTCCCCGTCCTCGTCTGGTGTTTCTGTAAATTCTTTTATTGAGTTCAGTAGTTCTTGTACGTTCTCATATCGAGCAAGTCCTTCTACTGATTTATCGTTGTATAGCTCTTTTACCAAACCTGTATGCTTACCTACAGCAAATGCTACATCGTAGGCATTCTCTTTTTGTAGCATGGTCTGGAAGCTTTCTACCATAGTGACGAACTGAGCTATGGCATTGGGCGCGGCACCTTTCAGACCTACAGCCTCAGGATAATGCATTATCTCCCAAAGTGTTTTGTCATTTTGATTGGCCACTACCATCATCCTTTCGATACTGGTTTTACCAATACCACGTGTAGGGTAGTTGATGATACGCTTCAGGTTCTCCTCGTCACGTGTGTTGACTATAAGGCGCAAGTACGCTAGGAAATCTTTTACCTCTTTACGTTGATAGAAGGATACACCTCCATATAGCTTATACGGAATGTTCATTCTACGCAGGCTTTCCTCGAAAGAGCGGCTCTGTGCATTGGTACGGTAAAGGATGGCAAAGTCTTTATTAGCATAGTGGTTGCGCAACTTCATTTCTGAAATAGCATCGGCAACAAATCGTCCCTCATCATTATCAGTAAGTGTGCGTACCAGTTTTATTTTATCGCCTATGCTATTATCTGTCCATAGGTCTTTTGGTATCTGGTGTTTGTTGTTAGATATGATAGTATTGGCAACATTGATGATAGACTGTGTGCTTCGGTAGTTCTGCTCTAGCTTTACTACGTGTACATCTTCATAGTCGTCCTGAAACTGTAAGATATTCTGCACAGTAGCTCCACGGAAGGAGTAGATACTTTGCGCATCGTCACCCACCACACAAATATTTTCATGTACAGCACCCAGCATCTTTATTATCTGGTACTGTGCCAAGTTGGTATCCTGATACTCATCTATAAGAATATATTGGAAACGGTGTTGGTATTTTGCTAGTACTTCAGGGAAGTTGGTCAGCAGGACGAACATCTTGAACAGTAGGTCGTCAAAGTCCATTGCCCCATTTCTAAAGCAACGGTTAGCATACTTATTATATATATCACCAATAAGAGGTCTGCCACTACGTGCATCCTCTTGTTGTATATGCGAATCTTGCTTGTAGGTTGCAGGGTCTATCAAGCTATTCTTTGCAGCAGATATGCGGTTGTATACATAGTTTGCCTTATAGTGCTTATCATCAAGGTTCATTTCTTTGATGATAGCTCTAATGACACTTTTAGCGTCATCAGCATCGTATATAGTAAAGTTGTTAGGGTAGCCAAGTTTATCAGCCTCAGCGCGCAGTAGTCTTGCAAATACTGAGTGGAATGTTCCTATATATAGATTACGTGCTTCATTGTTACCCAATATTCTCTCGATACGCTCCTTCATCTCTTTGGCAGCCTTATTAGTAAAGGTCAGTGCCAAGATGTTGAACGGGTCAACACCATTATTCATCAAGTGTGCTATACGAGTGGTCAATACCTTCGTTTTACCACTACCAGCACCCGCCACTATCATTAGTGGTCCATCTATATGTTGTACCGCTTCTACCTGCTGTGGGTTAAGCCCCGTCAAATAATCCTGCATGACTGCAAATCTACATTTTTGCCTAGCAAAATAGGTTAGTATTGCCTTGGCTGTTAAAGAAATTAAAAATCATTATTTATTATCTACAAAAAACCAGCTCAATTTTAAATTTGCATACGTCTTATGTTACGATTTCAGCATATATCGCATTTGTTTGCATTGGTCATAATAGTTGTGCTCATACTTTTATTTGTGTGGGTGTTGTATTGGCGAAAGAATAAATTCAAGTCGCTTGGAGACCAACGACTATTGAGCTCGCAGATGTTAGGAGCTATACCCGGTAGAATTACACTGAAGTTTATTTTAGGAGCTTTGGGTCTTGCCGCAATGATCATTGGTTGGGCAAATCTGCAAATGGGAGCTAAAACAGAAAAAGCAGAACGTAAGGGTATTGATGTAGTAATAGCACTGGATGTAAGTAAAAGCATGCTGGCAAAAGATATACAGCCGGACAGGCTTACACGCTCTAAACAGCTTATCCGTTCTATGATGGATAAGATGAGTAACGATCGTATAGCGTTGGTAGTATTTGCAGGAAGGTCTTATTTGCAAGTACCGCTTACTACAGACTATAGCGCGATGAGTATGATGCTGCAAAACGTGACACCAGACTATGTACCGACACAAGGTACGGTCATCAGCCAAGCGGTAGACCTGGCTACAAAGTCGTTCTCAGAAAAAGAAAAGAAGTACAAGTCCCTTATTATAATATCAGATGGGGAAGACCATGATGAAGCTGTATCAGAAAAAGTACGTAAAGCAGCTGAAGATGGAATAATAGTACACACAGTTGGTGTAGGTTCTCCTGATGGGAGTACTATATATGACCCTGCTACTAAGTCGCTAAAGCTGGATGATAATGGAGAGCCGGTAGTGAGTAAGCTAAATGAGAAAGAGCTACGCTCTATAGCTAGTATTGGTAGAGGTACATACACGCTACTAGGTAATACGGATAAGGTGGCTAAAAAGCTAGTAGGCGAGCTGGACGGTATGGAGCAAAAGAAATTAGGCTCAGTAGTGTTTGAGCAGTATGCCAGCTATTTCCAATATTTTTTACTTGTAGGTTTCGCGCTGTTATTTATAGAGTGGTTTTTACCGTCGGGCAGTTTAAAAGCAAAAACTAAAACAGCATGATGGAGAAGGTTATATACATAGCTATAATGAATGTGCTATTATTCTCGGTAGGTGCTACTGCACAAACGGGAAGAATAGTAGAGCAGGGGAATGATAAGTATGCAACAGGTGACTACAAAGGTGCTGAAGGTGACTATCAAAAAGCATTGACCAAAGACCCTAAAAATGACCGTGCTCAATTCAATCTGGGTAATGCCTACTATAAGCAAGATAGTATAGCAAGGTCTCGCAAGGTAATGGAAGCAACTGCTAAAACAGTGACAGACAAAAAACAAAAAGCAGATGCTTATTACAACATTGGTAATACCTACATGAAGGAGCAGAAGTGGAAGGACGCAGCTGATGCATATAAGCAAGCATTGAGGAATAACCCACAAGATGCTGATGCTAAGTATAACTTATCTTATGCGTTGCAAAAGCTAAAACAAGAACAACAACAGCAGCAACAGGATAAGGATAACAAAGACCAAAAGAAAGACAAGGACAAGAAAGACGAAAAAGACAAGAAGGATAATAAGGACGACAAGCAAGACAAAAAAGATCAGCAAAATAAAGACCAACAAAAAGAGGACGACCAGAAGAAAGAAGATAAGAAAGACGGAGGAGATAAAGGTGATGATAAGAAGGATAAAGAAGACCAGAAAAATGGTAAGGACAACAAGAACGATAAAGGAGAAGATAAAAAACAAAAGCAGCCACAAGCTATGCCTAGCAAGATATCCAAGCAACAGGCAGACCAGTTGCTAAATGCATTGCAACAGGAAGAAAAGAAACTGCAAGACAAACTAAAACAAGGCAAAGCAGTACCTGTGAAAGTAGAGAAAGACTGGTAAGTGTAAGAGCTTTCAATAACTAAATAGTTGTAAAAACGAAACAACTATTTTTTGTTTGTTCACAGCTTTTCAACATTAATGTTGACCAACGCGTTTTTTTCAACTTTTATTTTTTAGAAGTAAAATTTCTTTTTAATATTGTGTCAGGAT
>CAZPDA010000148.1:0-7796 GCA_964585115.1 uncultured Flavipsychrobacter sp. | reverse complement strand
AAAGTTTATGAGCATCCATTGCCTGATTTGATAACTACAGGCTATAGCAAAAAGGAGCTTTATCAAAGTAATACATCGGGGTCATCAGGACACCCGTTCTTTTTTGTAAAGGATAAACAGGCTCATGCACTCACATGGGCATTGGTACGTCAGAGGTATAAAAGTTGTGGTATACAGACCGGTGATCTTGAAGCTCGTTTCTACGGTATACCATTAAGTGGTAAAGCTGCTAAGGTAGAGCAACTGAAGGATAAGCTAATGAACCGTGTACGCTTTCCTGTGTTCGATCTGAGCGATGCGGCTTATGAGCTGTTCTTACAAAGGTTTAGAAAGCATAGCTTCAAGTATGTATATGGTTATACGAATGCCATCAGACATTTTGCAGGCTATTTAGTAGATAATTATATCGTGCTGAAGGATGTTTGTCCTACTATCAAGGTTGTGATAGTCACCTCAGAGATGTGTACCAAGGCAGATAAAGAGGTAATAGAAAAAGCATTTGGCATACCTGTAGTGATAGAGTACGGAGCTAGTGAGGTAGGTATAATAGGTATAGATGATATAGAGGGCAAGATGCGTATAAGTGAGGAGCTACTATATTTAGAAACTAATAAGAAGGGTGAGCTGCTTATTACAAGTCTTTTCAACAAGGCTTTCCCTTTTATAAGATATAATATAGGTGATGTAGTATCGATAGCAGAAGATGCTAGGGGGAAGTACATCAGTAGTATAGGTGGTCGTTCGGATGATACCGTGCTGCTACCTGATGGCAAGCAGGCCGCAGGGTTGACACTTTACTACTGCTCTCGCGATATTATGGAGCGTTCTGGCAAGATAAAGGAGATGTACATCACACAAACGGCCCTTGATCATTTCAAGCTATTCTATATTGCAGAAGAAGAGTTGGCAGCAGATGACAAAGTAATAGTGCAGAAGGCATTTGATAAGTATTTGCAGCCTGGTCTGCAATTAGAATTTATAAGAACAGATAAGATACGCAGAAAGAAGAATGGTAAGTTCCAGCTCTTCAATAGCGAGATCATTTAACAGAAGAGTATATGCTAACGGTCATTTGCCCGGTATACAACGAAGAACGATACATAGAGCAGGTAATGGATTTTTGTCTACAGGCAAAACCTGTAGATAAAGAGGTGATATTTATTGATGGCAGTTCTACAGACAGGACGGTAGCCATGATAGAAGAACGGATGAAGACCGCCCCACAGATAAAGCTGCTACACAACCCTAAACGTTATGTGCCATATGCACTAAACGAGGGCATAACTAATGCTAAGGGAGATGTTATCATCAGGCTGGATGCACACTGTAAGTATAGCATAGACTATTTTGAAAAGATACTAGAGATATTTGATAAGGTGGATGCCGATATAGTAGGTGGTCCTACTCGTACGGTCTTTCACGACGGTGCTGTAGTGCAAGAGGCTGTAGCTCATGCTATATGTACGGGCTTTGGCATAGGTAACAGTCAGGTACACCAGATAGACTATGAAGGATATACCGACTCTGTGACCTTTGGTGCTTGGAAGAAAAAAATGTTTGATACTACGGGTCTGTTCGATACTGCGTTCAAACGTAATCAAGATGATGAGTTCCATTACCGTGCCGGTAGTATGAACTTTAAGATCTATCAACACCCCGACATAAAGCTATATTACTATCCTCGCGATAGTTTCAAAGGATTATACCGCCAATATTATCAATATGGATTGTACAAGCCAATGGTATTAAGAAAGGTGAGCTCTGCAGTTAGCTGGAGGCACCTGATACCTATGGGTTTTGTATTGTACCTTATTTCTATACCTATAGCACTGCTTTTAGGTTGGTACTTCTGGTTGATATTCCTGTTGCTATACATGGCTGTAGATATGATGTTCTGCGCCAAGAGCGGCAAGTCGGGTAAGGTGAAAGCAGCGCTGTTCTTAGTATATCCTACTATTCACTTTGCCTATGGTTCAGGTTTCATAAAAGGACTGTTCAAAAAATACAAACCATCGTAAATGAGCGATCTTCCTATAAAAGATATTATTGAGTGGGATATTCCTAACTGGTCTCAGGTCATAAAGGAGTGGACACCTGTTATTGAGCAATTGCCAAAAAACAGTAAAGTGTTGGCTGTAGGAGAGAGAGATGGAGGGCTTAGTCTATGGATGGCGCTATTGGGTTTTGATGTGACCTGTACGGATAGAACAGGCCCTACAGAAGGAGCAGGTAAGCTACATAAGAAGCACGGTGTGCAAGACAAGGTTACATACAAAGAACTGGATATCGTTAATTGCGATTGGGAAGCAGAGCAGTATGATGTGATACTTATAAAGTCTGTAATTGGTGGCTTGATGGCTGTGTACGGAGATAACACTACACGCAACTTTGATACACAGAAAAAGGCCGTGGACAATATGCACCGCCTATTGAAACCAAATGGTGTATTGCTCTCCGTAGAGAACATGAAGGGTAACTACTTACTACACCTCATGAGGAAGATGACAGGCAAAGTCGGCGGTTGGCGACATTTTACATGGCAAGAGATAAAAGAGTTGTACAGCTCTTTTAGTAGCGTTAAGACCAAGGCCTTTGGTGTGCTGCCAACTTTATTTGGTAACAATGCTATAAATAAGATCAACTTTTCACTAAACAAATATTTATTGGATATTTTGCCACCGCAAACAAAGTATGTGGCTATCACTACTGCCAGAAAATAGGCAGTAGTTACAATAGATGGATATATGGACAAGAAAGTAAAATTTGCAGTAATCGGTTGTGGACATATCGGTAAAAGACATGCCGAAATGATACGTGGTAATGAGGAGTGTGAACTGGTTGCTATGGTAGATACTAATAACGACCTGAGAACAACCATAGAAGAAGAATATAAAAAGCCTTTCTTCAATACGTTGGAAGAGTTGTTAGCTTCTGATGTAGACGTAGATGTCATCAATATAGCTACACCTAACGGTGTACATGCTGAGCAGGCATTGAAGTCTATAGAAACAGGACACCATGTAGTGGTAGAAAAGCCTATGGGCTTGAGCAAGAAGAACTGTGAAGAGGTTATCTACAAAGGGCTACACCACTCCAAGCATATTTTCTGCGTGATGCAGAACCGCTATTCTCCACCGTCTGAGTGGCTGAAAGAGGTAGTATCACAAGGGCTGCTTGGCGATATATATATGGTACAGGTGAACTGCTATTGGAACCGTGACGATAGATACTATAAGCCGGGTTCTTGGCATGGTGATGGTGAGCTGGATGGTGGTACACTATTCACTCAGTTCAGTCACTTTATTGACCTGATGTATTGGGTGTTTGGCGATATAGAAGATATACAAGCTACATTCGATAATCATAGCCATGGCGATTCAATAGACTTTGAAGATTCAGGTTTTGTGAACTTCAAGTTCACCAACGGCGGTATGGGTTGTATGAACTACTCTACCTCTTGTTGGGATAAGAACTTGGAGAGTAGTATGACCGTTATCGGTTCAAAAGGTAGCATAAAGGTTGGTGGTCAGTATATGGATAAGGTAGAATACTGCCATATAAAAGACTACGAAATGCCTGAACTAAAACAGACCAACCCACCAAATGATTATGGTCCGTATAAAGGTAGCGCAGCCAATCACCACTATGTGATAGACAACGTTGTGAATGTATTGAAAGGACGTTCGCGCATTACTACCAATGCTTTGGAAGGTCTTAAAGTAGTTGATATCATTGAGCGTATCTACGCACTTAAAAAGTAAAAGAATGAACATCCCTTTCTCTCCTCCGTATATCGATGAGGAAGTAATAAAAGAAGTGACCGAATCGCTTACCTCCGGCTGGATAACTACAGGACCTAAGGTAAAGGCACTGGAAGAGTTGGCTGCACAGGTATGCGGTGTGTCTCATGCATCATGTGTCAATTCATGGACGTCTGGTGCTATGCTAGTGCTCAAGTGGCTAGGTATAGGTGAGGGCGATGAGGTAATAGTACCTGCATACACTTACTCTGCTACTGCGCTGGCAGTATTGCACAGAGGAGCAAAGCCTGTAATGGTAGATGTGCTAGACGACTTTACCATAGACCCTAAGGCAATAAAAGAAGCGATAACACCACGTACCAAAGCCATATTTGCAGTAGACATAGCAGGGTGGCCTTGCGATTATGATGCGATACATGAAGTACTGAATGATGAAGGTGTTAGAGTGCAATTCAAAGCTGATAATGAGGTACAGCAGCAACTGGGCAGACCTGCATTATTATCGGATGCGGCACACTCACTAGGTGCATCGTACAATGGTAAGCCTGCTACATTACTGGCCGATATTACCATCTACTCGCTACATGCGGTGAAGAATGTGACTACCGCTGAAGGTGGTGTTATCTGTATGAATTTGCCGGAGCCGTTTGATAATGGAGAGGTGTATAAATGGATGCGTCTGAACTCACTGAACGGACAAACAAAAGATGCATTTACTAAGTCGCAAGGTGGTAGCTGGCGTTATGATATAGTAACGGACGGTATGAAGATAAACATGCCCGATGTATGTGCAGCCATTGGCTTAGCACAGCTGCGCAAGTACAAAGATGAACTACTACCTGCTCGCGAGCGCGTGTTCAGCCACTATGCAAACTTCTTTGGCAATAAAGATTGGGCAGTAATGCCACCGTCTATTGATGGTAGAAGAAAGTCTTCTTATCATCTATATCCATTGCGTATCAACGGAATTACAGAAGAGCAGCGTGATGCTATGATACAAAAGCTGGCCGATGCAGGTGTAGCAGCAAACGTGCACTTTGTACCAATGCCTATGCTTACCTTGTTCAAAGACTTAGGCTATAAAATAGAAGACTATCCGCAGGCGTTCAAAAGCTATGCTTGCGAAATATCACTGCCTATCTATCCGCAGCTAACGGATATACAACTAGAATATATAGAACAGCAAGTAGATAAAGCATACAACGAGGTAACAGCATGACACGCTTGTTAGACATCATATTTTCATTGTTAGGGGTTATTATACTTAGCCCCTTCTTTATTATACTTTCTCTTTGGGTAAAGCTAGATTCAAAAGGTCCTGTATTCTACCGCCAGAAAAGGGTAGGTAGAGGAGGGGAGGAATTCTCTTTGCTCAAGTTTCGCTCTATGCATGTAGATGCAGATAAGAAAGGGCTGCTCACCGTTGGTGGAAGAGACCCGCGTATTACTCGTTCGGGCTATATACTAAGAAAGTTCAAGCTGGATGAGCTGCCTCAATTGTTCAATGTATTGGCTGGTGATATGAGTGTGGTTGGTCCTCGCCCGGAGGTGAAGAAGTATGTAGACCTGTATAATGATGAGCAGAGAAAAGTATTAAGTGTACGCCCGGGCATCACGGATATGGCTTCTATCGAATTCAGTAACGAGAATGAGATATTAGAAAAGCAAGTCGACCCCGAGCAATATTACATTGACCACATAATGCCTGAGAAGATAAGGCTCAACCAACAGTATATCCAATCTCCTACTGTTGGCAATTACTTCCGTATCATACTACTTACCGCAAAAAAAATATTCACTTCATAACTCATGAAGTGAATATCATATCTAGTAGTTTAGTAAGTATTTTATTCCTTTATTTTTCCTACTACTGCTGATGAGTAAGATGCATTGTTGCTGGTAAACTCCGGCACAAGGTCTTTCATCTGTCCTACAGTTTCCAGTGTGTAGTGCTGTCTTGCACTAGCTATTAGTTTCTCCACTTTATCTTTCACCTCATCAAAGTTATACTCTGCCACCTTCGCTATCATTATCTTATCATGATAGGTAGGCATTACGTTCTCCATATTGCTTAGTAGTTCTTCGTATAGCTTCTCTCCTGGTCTCAATCCTGTATATACTATTTTGATGTCTACATCAGGCTCTTTACCAGCCAGTTTAATGATCTTCCTTGCAAGGTCTACTATCTTCACAGGCTCTCCCATATCAAACACGAATATCTCACTACCTTGTCCCATCACACCTGCTTCAATTACCAATTGACAGGCTTCCGGTATGGTCATGAAGTAACGTGTAATATCAGGGTGAGTAACGGTAAGTGGCCCACCTGTATCCAGTTGCTTCTTAAAGCGTGGTATCACCGAGCCATTAGACCCGAGTACATTACCAAAACGTGTGGTAACGAACTTGGTAGGGTGTACTATTTTTACATCACCAAGGTCATCATATTCACGTTTTATCTGCTTGTAGTAGCTCTGTGTGAAAATCTCTGCAATACGCTTAGATGCCCCCATAATATTAGTAGGGTTTACCGCCTTGTCAGTAGACACCATTACGAACTTCTCAACATGGTTAGCCACAGAGAGTTCTGCAAGGTTCTTCGTACCATTCACATTGTTCAGTACTGCTATAGAAGGATTGTCCTCCATTAGCGGTACGTGCTTGTATGCTGCTGCGTGGAATACTACTTCAGGGTTGTAGATCTCAAATAGATGCTCCATGCGTACACGGTCACAGATATCGCCTATATATGCTTTGATAGGTGCATCCTTATGGTTCTCCTTTATTTCCAGATACAATTCATGCATTGGCGTTTCCGCCTTATCACATAAGATAATGATGGATGGCTTGTATTTTATCAACTGGCGAACAAGCTCGCTACCAATAGAACCGGCAGCACCTGTTACCAATATCTTCTTATTCTTTAGCTCAAAATGGATCTTATCATTATCTATTTTGATCACCTCACGCTCCAACAGCTCTTCAATGTTGATGTCTTTAAGCTGTTCAGCACCAAGTTTCCCGTTCAGCCATTGCTGTACCGGAGGTACTTGCTGTACTTTGATGCCTAGCTTCAGGCAGGTATCTACTAGATAGACCAGTTTATCCTTAGCTATATCTCTATTAGCGATTATAAGTAGCTCTACACCTTCTTCTTTTAGTTTTTCAAAGCTAGCCTCTTCTGTGTTGTAGATAGGGACGCCTTCCATTAGCTTGCCGCCTTTACTTAAGGTGTCGTCTATAAAGCCAACTACATATATATCGCTATTCGGGAAGTCATTAATTACTTTTTTGGTCTGTAGTCCATTCTCGCCCGTATCAAATACTACTGCCTTTATCTTTTTCTTCTCTATCTGTTGCAGCTTGTAGAACTTAAAGCTATAACGCACTAACAATCTGTACGTTATCAATACAAAGTTGGTAATGAAGAAGTTAATGACCACTACAGAGGTTGGGAATAGGTTGATACCCTCTGATGAGCGGTTTACGATATAGTTGATAGAAAAATAGAATACTGCAGCTATAGAGTTGACTATAAGCAAGCGGAAGGTATCTTCGATATTGGTATACCTAATTATACCTGCATAACTTTTTAGTAGGTAGAATAACAGTGCGTTAAGTGCAAGGGAAATTCCTAATACAAGAGATATCTCGTATTTCGCTACCTCTTCTAAGTTGAAGTTGAAGCGCAATATAAAGGAGAAGAAAATACAGACCTGAACGTAAAATAGATCTAGCAAAAATATTATCCAACGTGGCAGTATTCTTATTCTATATTGCATGGCACTCATTAAGCTGATACAAATAACATTTAGTAACTGTTGCGCATGTTATAAGTATAAGTATGTCCTTCCTCCGATTCTCTATTGTGTGTTACAAAAGTAGTAAACAGAAGCAATTTTTTGTGATAATTTATTGTAACGTATATTTTTTATTTGCTATGTTTTGATATATGTTTGTTATTCAAGGCTTTACAGGTCAATATTAGCTATGTTAAAATCATAGCTAAAGTTAAATAGATATTATATTATGTAT
>CAZPDA010000147.1:0-7936 GCA_964585115.1 uncultured Flavipsychrobacter sp. | reverse complement strand
TCTATAACATATTCATTTTCTAACTGAACAAATTGTTGAGCCTCATCCTTATTTATTTGAACCTCTTGGTTTTTATTTGATTTTGTACATTTAAACTTTCCTCTAAGAGGAATATCGTTATGGTCTCTAAGAATACTAGTTAAGATAATATTCTCACTTTTAATTTGATACGAGTACCAGTTATTGATGAATGGAAGAAATTGGGCTTTAATTATATCCCATTGCCTTTTAAGTAACTCAAGGTTTACATTGATCTCAAAAACCTGTTGATTTAAATAATTGGCAATAGGGTTTAAATCATTCGAAATAACGTTTCTCTTTAGAAGGTATGCTTCACAACAAAATACTCCATACCCTGAAAAAGGGTCTAGTACTGTATCCCCCTCCATAGAATACTCTTCAATTAGTTCACGCAAATCATTTGAAGGCTTCTTCCCCCAATACTTATGCATTTCGTATCTATCTCTTTTTTGTTTCAAAGTCAACTTTTTGTAATTCAATTTTAAAAAGTAATGTCTTACAACGTGCTAATTTACTATCTATCCCTTTCATCCTGAAAGTTTCGCACATCTTACATATAACTACTACATCTTACTCACTATGGCAGAGGTAAAGAAAGGAAACAAAAAGAAAATGAGAACCCTTGTATATCAATGGGGACAGTAGTTTCAAGCTATTCTCTTTTCTTATTTTTTCTCTTTTTATCCCCGTCTATTTTCCGATACAGAACTTACTAAATATATAATCCAGCTTATCTTCTGTAGTTATCTCTCCTGTTATCTCTCCTAGGTAGTGCAGGCACCGGCGTACATCTAGCGCTATCAGGTCGCCGCTGATGTTGTTATCCAATCCTGCTTTAATATCCACAAGAGAGCTCATCACCTCTAGCAGCGATGCATGGTGGCGAGCATTGGTAACAATGGTACCCTCGGTACTTACTTGCCCTCCTATCACTTTATTGTATAGCGTATCTCTCAGCTCATGTATATTCTCTTTATTCTTTGCAGATATATATAGCACATCATCACCAAACTTACGTTCGCCCACATCCGTCTTGTTACCCACCAGTATATACTTCAGCCCCTCACTATCGAATACGTTTCTTTGTTCTTTTACTTCTTCTACATCTTCTTCATTCACATCAAACAAGTACACCACAATATCGGCACGCTTCATAATATCACGGCTGCGTTGCACACCCATGGTCTCTACAATATCACTGGTATGCTCGCGTATGCCTGCCGTATCTATCAGCCTGAACAGGATACCTTTTATGTTCAATGTCTCCTCAATACTATCACGCGTAGTACCTGCAATATCACTCACTATAGCGCGCTCCTCGTTCAATAGTGCATTCAGCAATGTACTCTTACCTGCATTGGGCTTTCCAATTATCGCCACACTCACTCCTTTCTTTATCACATTCCCCAGACTGAACGAACTTATCAGTCTTGCAGTAGTGTTTGTAAGTATCTCTATCAGTTCATAGAACTTGGTACGGTCTGCAAACTCCACATCTTCTTCGCTAAAGTCTAGCTCCAACTCTAGTAGCGCACTGAATTGTATCAACTGCTCTCGCAGGTCTTTCAGTTCATCGCTAAAGCCACCTCTCAAATTATGAATAGCAGCCTTATGTGCTGCACCCGACTGGCTGGCTATAAGATCGGCAACAGCCTCTGCCTGTGTCAGATCCATTTTATTGTTCAAGAAAGCACGTTGTGTAAACTCCCCCGCTTTAGCCACTACGGCACCATTGCGCAAGCAAAGGTTTAGCACTCGTTCCAACACATATTGCGAACCGTGACAACTTATCTCCACTACATTTTCACCCGTATAGCTTTTAGGTCCTTTATATAGTGAAGCCACTACCTCATCCACCACTTCGTCACCATCCTTTATTTTACCAAAGTGAATGGTATGTGATGGTTGCTGCTCCAGCTTTTTACCATAAAATATCTTGTCAGCTATGCTTATCGCCTCTGCACCGCTCAAGCGAATGACACCTATAGCTCCCTCTCCAGGCGGAGTGGCAATTGCTGCTATTGTTCCGTTAATATCGTACATGCTAGTGGCAAAAGTAGTTGAAATATTTAGTGCTGCCTGTACTCTGCTTCCGTAATACGGTAAAACAAACCGGGGTTGTCTTCCGTATGTAGCTCTTTCCAATAGGTCATTCCTATCTTCTCCAGCACTCGGATGGAAGCACCATTCTCTTTCAGCACCTGCGCTATAATTTGAGGCAACTTCAGTTCATCAAAACCATATTGCAAACATGCCAAGCTTGCTTCTGTAGCATAGCCTTTGTTCCAATATTTGGGCTTCCAGCGATAACCAAGGTCCGTCTCATCTATATCATCCAAATACTTCAAGCCACACCAGCCTATTATTTCTCCTGTTTCTTTCAAAACGGTTGTCCACCTACCGTAGCCATATTTTTTATAGTCAGGATAATTACGGATACGCTCTATCGTGCCAGCAACAGATGCAGGTATTATATCGCCGGTATAGCGTTGTACTTCCGGGTCAGCATCCATTTCAAATAGGTCTGGTGCATCTTCTACAACAGAAGCTCTAAGTATTAATCTTTGTGTTTCTAATATTGGTTTCATAAGTTCAAGTAGTCTTCTTTAAAGAGTCTATAATACACACCCGGGTGTTCTTCAAAATCAAATTCTTTCCAATAGGTCATGCCTATTTTTTCCAGTACTCTACGGGATGCTAAATTGTCTATCATCGTTCTACCTACTATTAAGTTAATATCATAATTATTAAAGCCAATATCAATTGAGGCCTTACAGGCCTCTGTGGCATAGCCTTTGTTCCAATATTTTCTTTTAAATCTGTAACCCAAGTCCACTTCATCTACCGACTTTATATACTTCAACCCACACCAGCCCAAAACTTCATTGGTATCTTTAAGTATTACTGTCCACCTGCCAAAACCTGTTTTCTCGTACTCCTTATAGTTACGTATCAGGTTCGCAGACTCTTCTACTGTTTTGAACACATGGTCAGCAGTGTACTTCATCACCTCTTCATCAAGGTTCAGCTCATAAAAATCTTGAGCATCTTCTAAAGAGAATTCTCTAAGTATCAAGCGGTCTGTTTCGGCAACTTGTTTCATTTCATCATTGTGTATTCACAATATCCAAAATCATTTGCACTTTTGTAGTATGCGTATTGTTATACAAAGAGTTTCAGAGGCTAGTGTTACTATAGACGGAAATGTAAGATCAAGCATTGGCTTAGGCTTTATGATACTACTAGGTATAGAGGTAGAAGACAACAAAGAAGATGCAGATTGGCTATGCCAGAAAATATCTAAACTGAGAGTATTTGCCGACGAAGAAGGATTAATGAACAAAGACATTAAAGATGCCAATGGAGAAGCATTAGTGGTGAGCCAATTTACCTTACATGCCGCTTATAAAAAGGGCAACCGTCCATCCTTTATAAAAGCGGCAAGACCCGAGCAAGCCATACCTTTGTATGAATATTTTGTCAAGCAACTTTCATTGCTCATAGGCAAACAAGTTGCCACAGGCACATTTGGTGCCGATATGAAAGTAGCTTTGGTGAATGATGGTCCTGTAACTATCATTATGGACACAAAGAATAAGGAATAATATGATGTTCGACGATGAATATTTTATGAAAGAGGCCTTGCGACAAGCCAGATTGGCTTATGAAGCAGACGAAATACCAATAGGTGCTGTTGTGACCTGGGATACTAAGATCATATCTCGTGGGCACAACCAGACCGAGCAGTTGAACGATAGCACGGCTCATGCTGAGATGATAGCACTAACGGCAGCTTTCAACTCATTAGGTAGTAAATATCTACCAGAGGCTACGCTATACGTTACTGTAGAGCCATGTCTTATGTGCAGTGGTGCCTTATATTGGTCCAAAATAGGGCGTATAGTATATGGCGCAAGCGATATAAAGAATGGTTATAAAAAGACCACAGGAGAGAACTGGCCTTTCCACCCAAAAACACAACTGACGCATGGTATACTTGCAGAAGATTGTGCTCAATTAATGAAAGACTTTTTTGTAGCAAGAAGATGATATACGACTGGCATATTGTTAAAACTATCTTACCTTCTCAACTGGAGGAAAACAAACCAGTTTCAGTAACTGTTGGTAATAAAGAAGTAGGTATCTTAAAACAAGCTGATGAGATATACTCATTTGCAGCTACTTGCCCACATGCCAGTGCCAAACTCTGTGATGGCTGGATAGACGCTCAAGGGCGTATCACTTGTCCGCTACACAAGTATAAGTTTGACCCTAAGAATGGCAGAAATACTAGTGGTGAGGGGTATAAACTGAAAACCTACCCTACAGAAGTAAGAGAAGGAAATTTATATATAGGATTATGGTAAGAACAGAAATAGCACATCCATCATATTTATCACAAGGTTCTACAGTAGGCATCACCTGCCCTGCAGGTTATGTATCTAATGAGCGTGTGCGCTTTGCAGTAGAGACTTTAAAACTATGGGGATTCAACGTAGTAGAAGGGAAAACGATAGGAAATGAGTACAACTATTTCTCAGGCAAGGATGAAGACCGCCTAGCAGATTTACAACAAATGCTGGATGATCCTAACATTGATGCTATATTAATGGGTAGGGGAGGTTATGGTTTAAGTAGAATAATCGATGACCTAGACTTTACTAAATTCAAACAAAATCCGAAATGGATATGTGGCTTTAGCGATATTACTGTGCTTCACAACCATATACATCATACGCTAGGTATACCAACCCTACATAGCCCGATGACTGCTGCTTTTTCACCAGACACTATCAACTCTGACCATATAAAGAACTTTTATGCAGCTCTTACAGGCACCTCGCTTCATTATCATGCTCCATACAATCAATATAATAGAATAGGCTTGGCAGAAGGCATTCTTGTAGGTGGTAACTTGGCAATACTTACACACCTCGTAGGCTCAACATCTGATATTAATACGTTTGGTAAAATACTCTTTATAGAAGATGTAGGTGAGCACCTGTACAAGATAGACCGTATGATGCTGACACTAAAACGTGCAGGTAAACTAAAAGACCTAAAAGCACTCATAGTTGGTGGCTTTACAGATAATGAAGATACTACCCGACCATTTGGGCAAACCGTACACGAGCTCATTTGGGACAAGGTAAAAGAATATGACTATCCTGTATGTTTCGATTTTCCTTCAGGACATATGGATGTGAACTATACACTAACATTAGGCATGGTACATAAACTGAACATAACTGAGCAGTGTACTCACCTAGAGAAGGTAAAAGAAATTACAGTTTAAACTATTCAGCATCTTGGCGTTTCCATGCAGACATACCTCCTTGCAAGTTAATAAGGTTATTATACCCGGCAGATTCTAACCGTTGTATAGCTATCGTGCTTCTTATACCCTTCTCACAATAAATTATAACATCTTTATCTTGAGGTATCAAATTTCTTTGGCTCATCAACTCCCCCATAGGTATTAATAACCCACCTATATTGTACGCCTGATGCTCCCATTCCTCACGTACATCTACTAAAACAAAGTCCTTTTGCTCTTTTATCCAACCTTTTAATCCTTCCCTTGTTATACTTTTCATTATACCGTTATAAGTAATCTTTAACAGAACTTAACACTCACATAAATACATAGAACATATATTTGCAACTCAAACTAATGTAGATACATGAAACGTTTATTAACAATTACAGCAGCAGGATTATTATTAGCATCTTGTCAAGATGCTCCAAAAGCAGACCAAGCACAAACTGGTGATGCTCAAGATGTACAAGCTACTACTGGCGTAGAGTACAAAGCTAACACTTCTAGCAGTGTTGTCAATTGGGTAGGTACAAAACCAGTTGGACAGCATACTGGTTCTTTCAAACTAGAAGATGGTGTACTTACAGTTTCTGAAAATGCGATCAAAGGTGGTGAATTCATCATTGATATCAGCAGTATAGATGCTACTGACCAAGACGAAGAGTACAACCAAAAGTTAGAAGGTCACCTACTTAGTGCAGACTTCTTCCAAGCAGATTCATTCCCAACTGGTAAGTTTGTTATTACAGAAGTGAAAGAAGGCGTACCTCAGTCTGATGATCTAGTAATGAAAGATGCTACTCACATGATCACTGGTAACCTTACGCTTAAGAACATCACTAAGAGTATTACATTCCCGGCTAAAGTTGAAATGACTGACAACGGAGTATCTGCTGATGCAAGCTTCAACATAGACCGTACTGAGTGGGATATGCACTACAACGATGATAAGAGCCTTGGCGATAAGTTCATCAGTCATGATGTAAACCTACAAGTACACCTTGTAGCTGAAAAACAAAGCTAATCTCGTCAATAGATATAATAAAAAAGAGGTACTTGATAAGTACCTCTTTTTTTGTCTTGAATATTCTAGATCTTTTATTCTTCCGGGTTAGTATTCAGAGCGTTCCAAAGCCTGTCCTTCAGCTCTTGCAAGCCCTGCTGTGCTACTGATGATATGAATAAGTAAGGAATACCATCTGGTAGTGTTTTTGCTATCTCCTCTTTAAGCTCATCATCTAGCATATCACTTTTGCTAATGGCAAGTATTATTTGCTTATCCAGCAGCTCAGGGTTATACTCTTTAAGCTCATTAAGCAGTATATCAAACTCTTTTTTATGGTCGTCACTATCTGCAGGTATCACAAATAACAGAACAGCATTACGTTCTATATGTCTTAAGAAGCGATGACCAAGTCCACGCCCCTCTGCTGCTCCCTCTATAATACCAGGTAGGTCAGCCACACAGAATGAACGCTCATCTCTATATGGAACCATTCCCAATTGAGGGACTAGGGTTGTAAAAGCGTAGTTGGCTATCTTAGGTTTAGCTGCACTGATAACAGATAATAGTGTTGACTTACCGGCATTTGGGAAACCTACCAGACCCACATCTGCTAAGATCTTCAGCTCAAGATACTTCCATCCTTCTACTCCTTCTTCACCAGGTTGAGCATACTCAGGAGCTTGATTAGTAGGTGTTGCAAAATGCGAATTACCTAATCCGCCTCTACCACCTTTCATCCACACTTTTTCTTCTCCGTCGTGTAGTATTTCCAGCTCTACTTCTCCGGTCTCTTCATCTTTAGCTACAGTGCCTAATGGCACTTCTATAATGATGTCTTTACCATCACGACCTTTACAGTTATTCTTAGAGCCATTCACACCATGCTCTGCCAGTATGTTCTTGTGGTATCGTAAGTGTAGTAGTGTCCACAAGTGAGCATTACCTCTTAGTATAATGTGCCCACCTCTTCCACCATCACCTCCATCAGGTCCGGCCTTGGGGTTGAATTTTGTTCTGGCCATGTGCATGCTACCTGCACCACCATTACCAGAACGACAAAAAACGCGTATATAGTCTACAAAATTTCCTTTCTCCACTATGCGGGTTGTAGATATTTATCTATCTGTTCTGAAAGCTTAGCTGAGATCTCTTCAATAGAGCCTTCACCTTTTATGCGCTCAAGCCTTCCTAAATTCTTATAATGGTCTGCTACTATCTCAGTTTTAGCGTAGTATTCTTTGATACGTTTGCTGATCACTTCTTCCGTGTCATCGCTTCTACCTGAGGTCTTACCTCTGTTCACCAAACGGGTCACTAGCTCATCCTCACTAACCTCTAGCGCAAGCACTAAATGTATTTGTGTCTCTTTGAACTCAAGTAGCTTATCCAGAGCTTCAGCTTGTGCTTTAGTACGCGGGAAACCATCGAAGATGAAACCTCTGGCATCAGGGTTATCATCTATCTTGCTGCTTATCATACCTATCACTACTTCGTCAGGCACTAGCATACCTTGGTCTAAATACTTCTGAGCCTCAAGACCTAAAGCTGTTTTATTGTTTACTTCCCCTCTTAGGATATCACCTGTAGAC
>CAZPDA010000146.1:0-7942 GCA_964585115.1 uncultured Flavipsychrobacter sp. | reverse complement strand
ATATTTATTAACTCCAAAACACAATATCATGTCACACATTCTTATTTTGTATGCACTTTATTTGGCTATTACCGTTACACTGACCATTTGGGTAGCCAGAACTCTTTTTCGTAATGGTAAGCTGTTCCTCATCGACATATTTCATGGTAATACAGACTTGGCACAAGCCGTAAATAACCTGTTGTTAGTAGGCTTTTATCTGGTAAACATTGGTTATGCGGTATATACACTGCAGATAGTACAAGAAATAAACAATAGTAGGGCATTAGTAGAGGTATTAAGCTTGAAGATAGGAGCGATTATCCTAATACTAGGCTGTATGCACTTTCTGAATATGTTCATCTTCTTCCGTTTGCGTAAGCGTGCTCTTATTGATAAAAAACGTGAAGAGTTAGGTTATTAAATATTGGATATCTAAAACTTTAGACATGAATAAGTTGCAGCAGTACGAGCGGTATAAAATGATAGACCTTGTTGGGCAAGTTGCATGTTTTAGTGCACCTTCTATCATAGCACTGGTATTGTGGAGTAAAAGTCTCGTATTTGCTGCGCTTATTATGAATTAGATCACATCATTAAATATAAAACCTATGCAAGACCTTAAAAATATTAAACAGGAAAAAGTAATAGATCTTACAGGACAGATATTCTGTTTGGCTATTCCTCTAGTTTACTCGATCATTACTATGAGTGCGCAGTATATGTTGTTTGCTTATTTCTCTGTTGGTGGATGGCAAGTACTTAGTTGCTTGTATAACCTGTCAAAAAAGAATGCATTTTATATAGATAAAGGAAGAAGCATGTACAATACATTGCTAAAAATCACAAGTTTGGTAGTAGGTAGTGGCTTCTTGCTGTTTTGGATAGTGCCTGATACTGTAGGTTTATTGATGATCATATTGGTAGCATTGCTATTCCTCTCTCCATTTATGGCTATACAATATACAGTTATTACATACAATGAATACAATAACGTAGCTAAACTTATTAAAGCTAAATATCATGAATAGCTTAATTAATATTAAAAAAGCAAAGCTATTTGATTTTGTAGGACAAATGTTGTGTCTATTCTTACCTATTGTAATAGCGTTGATAACAATGGAGTATTCAGCACTATTCTTCGCCTATTTCATGGTTGGCGGCTGGCAAGTAGTTAGCTGTATAACAGCATTGATAAAGGGAAGAACTGAATATCGTTCATCAAGCAGAGTCTTGTATAATATATTGCTACTCACTGTAACTATTGCATTCATACTCTCTATGTTTTTTAAGCATGTGGTAATGTTGGTATTATTCGGGCTATTATTCTTCTCTCCATTTATGGCTGTATTCTACATGATCATCACATATATAGAGTACGACAGCATTGTAAAACTGTTAAAAGAGACTTGTAATGGATAATTCGCAATTGATACGTTTTAAGCTGTTTGACCTAATAGGGCAGATCATAGTACTAATACTCACTATTGCGCTGTACCCATCCTACAATACAGGGATAATACTTTTCAACATATACTTTGTAATTGGTGGTTGGCAGGTGTTAAGTTTTTTGATCAATATGTTTGTATTGCCCAAAGGATATAGAGCCCTTACAAGAAAGATGTATGCCCACATACTATTACTAATAACCATATTAACACTAGCAAATGGACTAGCCATATTCTTTAGTGAGCCTCCAAACGATCTAGGTATTAAAGCTATTGCAGATATAAGTGAAGGGCTTACAATATTACTAGCTTATGGACTTCTTATCCTTTCACCATTTATTGCCGGTTTTTACTGGGCTATCAATTACTCTGAATTTAAAATGCTAAAAACTGTCAGCCATGAATAGTCTATATATCATAAAGAAAGCAGACTGGATATTACAAGCATTAGCATTTATCATTCCTGCACTGGTTGCCATTATCAAGGGTAGTTCATTGACCTTTTTATATATACCAATATATGTGGGTGTAGTACAGGTTATGAGTTACTTATTGAACTTGGTTTTGTTGGATGATAAGTATAAGTCAGGCAATCGTACACCATACGGATGGATGCTGCTAATAGTTTTGATAGCTACTATTCTAGCTGCAATATTTCGTACACTATTATTCGGTAGTATAATCCTCACACTTGCTCCTGTAATGGCAATACTATACTTCTTCATATCTGTTATTGAGGCTAGCTACTTAGGTAAACTAGCTCGTAGAAAACGTTATATCTAATGGAGACTCAATTCAAAAACAAAAAGATAGTAATAGCAGGAGGCACAGGTTTCTTAGGTAGAGAGATGGCTACACGCTGGGCTGATGATAACGAGGTCATTATACTAAGTAGAGGTAGTAGCAGTAGGAATAAGAACACGTATAGCTCGAACCCAATACACCCTAATGCAATCATAGCAGGTTGGGATGCTAAGAGTATAGGCAAGTGGACCAAACATCTTGAAGGCGCAGATATTCTTATAAACCTAGCAGGTAAGTCAGTGAACTGTAGGTATACTCAGCGTAACAAAGATGAGATAATGAATAGCAGGGTAGCGGCCACTAAAGTACTCGGTGCGGCCATAAGTGAACTAAAGAACCCGCCTAAGCTATGGATAAACAGTGCATCAGCTACCATATATCGCCATGCAGAAGACAGACCACAAGATGAGTATAATGGTGATATAGAAGATGACTTCTCTGTACAGGTATGTAAAGCATGGGAGCAGGCATTCAATGAGTGTGAGGTAAGTAGTACCAGAAAGGTAGCACTACGAATGGCTATAGTGCTGGGTGAGGATGGTGTACTAGTACCCTTGAAGAATATGGTGAAGATAGGCTTTGGCGGTATGCATGGTAATGGCAAGCAAATGTTCAGCTGGGTGCATATAGATGATGTGTGCCGTAGTGTTGAGTGGATATATTATAATGATGATATCAAAGGTGTATATAATTTATCAGCACCTAACCCTATCCGCAACAGTGTATTCATGAGGACATTAAGAAAGCAAATGAAGATACCATTTGGTATACCTGTACACTTTTGTATGCTTAGGTTTGGTGCTTGGCTAATAGGCACGGAGCAAGAACTATTACTAAAAAGCAGATGGGTAGTACCAACCAAACTACAGCAAGCAGGTTATCAATTCAAGTATGCTAATATAGATGAAGCAGTGAAATCATTGTTAAAAACCTGAATGAACTAATAATGATGCTAAGCGTTATTATATTTGTAAACAACATCAAAAAACTGCAACAATGATAAGAAAAGCTACAGCCGTATGGAACGGTTCAGGTAAAGAAGGCAACGGTAATCTATCTACACAGAGCACCGTTTTAGATAATACTCAATATTCATTCTCAAGCCGTTTTGAAGAAGGCGTGGGTACCAACCCCGAAGAGCTAATGGCTGCTGCACATGCAGGATGTTTCTCTATGAAGCTATCTTTTGTGCTAGGTGCTGCAGGCTTCACTGCTGACGAGATAGTAACAGATTGTAAGATAACACTGGCAGATGGTGCTATCACTACTAGCGAGCTTACTTGCCGTGCTAAGGTGCCGGGTATGGTTGCTGATAAATTTTTAGAGTGTGCTGAGGACGCAAAGGCTAACTGCCCTGTGTCTAAAGCATACAATATGAACATAACGCTGGATGCTGCTTTAGTATCGTAAGCGTGTATACTACACTAGTTGAGATAAAGGCAAGGAGTTTAACTACTTCTTGCTTTTTTTATTGGCATATAGGATAAAATGCTCGCCATAGGTATTTACTTGAGTGAAGCTAGCAGGCATATCAATTTCCTTATCAGCATATACAAAATCATAGCTACTAGGATCTACCTCGGTTACTATTTCTTGCATAGATGTTACCGTATCTACAGATGTACTATGCTGCTTAGCTATATAATAATTGAATGCACATTGTGTAGGGAATAATACGTGTAGCGTACTCTTATCAGTTATATTTTGAGCTTGTTTGTACTGCTCTATATCGTTGAGAACGGTAGGGGTATACTGGTCGAACCACCACTCATTGGTATGGTTTAGGTTAGCTTCTTGGCTAAATCTATATCCTGCAAATAGCAATAATATTGCTGCTATACTAATGGCTATAGTTTGTTTATACTTAATGGATATGTATTCTAGTATAGCAAATATAGATAGGATAATAACAGGGAAAAGGTACATACCTGTGCGGTAGTAGGGTAGAGGTTTACCTAAAATGTAAAACTGTGCATTTATGGCAACTATAAGTAGTGTGAGTATAATAGCTACTAATTGTAAAGGCGTACTTTGCTTCTTATTACGCTTTACTAGTATGCCAAGATTTGCAAGTATAGATATAGCTACAACCGCTACAGTAATTATTAGTAGTGTAGATTGATTTATAGTAGTGAAGCTTCTACCTAAAAAGTCTTGTAGTAAAGTGCCAAGTGTATCAGTAGCAAAGTTGTTATTGCCACCATAAAATAAGTCGCCACTATGGTTGACATTGATCAGTGGGTATGCTATCAATGCTGCCAAAACTATAGGATAAAGTATTACAGTTTTAATAGCTTTAAGAACACTCTTGGTTTGCCGATATTGTAGTATGAATATCAGTAAGAATAATATGAGGCTAACATATAGCAACACAAAGCTGGCATAAGTCCCCAGTACTATAAACACCATAGATAGGTGAGCCTTCTTTAGGTCGTTATCCCTATTGAAAGATAATAGATAGTACAACGACATCATCATTAACCCGATACTTATGCCATAGCCACGAGATAGTGCAAAGAATTCCAGCAGTGTATGATTACTCATCAATACTAAGAACAGTAAAACACTCAATGCTTTACCCGAGCAGAATCTGTTAGATATATTATATGAAGCAAAAGCATAGAGTAGAAATGCCAGTACGTTAGGTAGCCTCAATGCAAACTCACTGGTAGAGAATAAGCCAGTAAGTCTTATAAGTAATGTGTTTAGAATATGATTGTTGGCAAGTGGCGGGTTAGATACTAGTATATCAGTGGTAGGAGCATGAAAGTAGTTGGTAAAGGTCCACGCTTCATCGCAAGTGAATGGTACGAACCATGCACGCAATACCACATACGCTAATGCTACTAATGATATAATAAGGTATACTAGCCTCATGTACACGCTCTGTTTAAGAGCATAAGATAACAAACTACTACCGTATAACTAAGTTGCGAATTCTTACAGGCTGTTAGCCAAGGTTGAATTGCTTGGTAGCCATTTCTTCAATAATATTACCTATAGACAATGCTGCTGTTGCTGCGGGCGAAGGTGCATTAAGCACATGTATCGTATTGTCTCGAGATTCTATTTTGAAATCGTCTATCATATTCCCTTCAGGCGACAATGCCATTGCTCTTACCCCTGCACGGCCCGGTACAATATCGTCAGACTCGAGTGAAGGTATCAGCTTTTGTAGCCTTTTCAGGAAGTAAGCTTTAGAGAATGCTCCTCTATATTCATCAAGACCAAAACGCCAATGCTTGGCAAAGAACTTCCACGTGCCTTTATAGCCTAATGCTTCTGCTGTATCCTTTAAGTTGAAATCGGTTTTGTTATAACCTTCTCTTTTGAATACAAATACAGCATTTGGTCCACACTCTACACCGCCTTTTATCATTCTTGTGAAGTGAACGCCTAGGAATGGGAACTGAGGGTTAGGAACAGGGTATATCAAGTTCTTGACCTTATCCATGCCTTTTTCACTCAGGTCGTAATAGTCTCCACGGAAACCAACTATAGCATCTTCAGTACCGGTACCTTCTTTTTTAGCTATTCTATCGCTCTGTAAGCCTGCACAGGTAATGACGTATTTGGTTTTAAAATCGCCTTGGTTGGTTTTGATGGTTGTTATATCACCATCCTTAGAGAAGCTTTTTGCCTCTGTATTCAGGAACACCTTGCTATGTTCAAACCTTTGTTCCAACAGGTCTGCCAGTGTTTGGGTGAAGCCTACAAAGTCGATGATACCTGTACAGCCTACCCATATACCGCCAATACCTTCACAATAAGGCTCTATCTCTTTTATCTCTTCACTGGTTATCAGCTTGATGTCTTCCACACCATTAGCCAAACCGTTATTATATACTTTGTTCATGTGAGCCAGCTCACTCTCTTCAGTAGCCACTATCACTTTACCGCAGATGTCATGCTGCACACCATATTCTTTCGCAAAAGATACCAGCTCTCTACGTCCATCTACACAGTTCTTTGCTTTGTAAGACCCCGGTTTGTAGTAGATGCCTGAATGTATCACACCTGAGTTTCTCCCTGTTTGGTGAGCGGATACTCGATTTTCTTTTTCCAGCACAGCTATCTTAAGAGTAGGGTACTTTTGATTTATCTTATAAGCGGTAGCTAAACCTACACATCCTCCTCCTACTACTATGATATCGTATATATTATCCTGCATCGTTTCTGCCTTCTAGAATGTAAATATTTCGTTGGTTAGTTATTGAGTGTTGCTGCTAGTACGTCAGCAATATGCATGGTTTTGATAGGCAATCCCTCTTTATCGATATAGCCTTGTATGTGCATCAGGCAAGATACATCTGTAGAGATGATATACTCTGCACCTGCATCTATAGCACTCTGTACTTTTGTTTGTGCCATACCAATGGATATAGGCTCATATTTAACCGCAAATGTACCACCGAAACCACAACAGGTCTCGCACTCCTTCATCTCTGCAAGCTCTAAGCCTTTTACCTTGCCCAGTAGTTTTCTTGGTGCTTCTTTTATGCCACATTCACGTAGCGCACCGCAGGCATCGTGGTAGGTAGCCTTACCTTCAAATGTTGCCCCTACATCCTCTACCTTAAGTATCTCTGTAAGAAACTCGGAGAACTCGAACATCTTATGACCCACCTGTGTGCTGTGCAGATGCTCAGGACCATCCTCCAGCATACGCTCGTAGCTATTGCGTACATAGCCCGTACACGACCCGCTAGGACCTACTATATATGTATCACTATTGAAGTCTTTCAAGAATTTCTTAGCAACAGACTTTGCCTCATCCCAGTATCCTGCATTGAAGGCAGGCTGACCACAACATGTCTGGTTAGGGTTATACGATACATCACAACCCAGCTTCTCCAACACCTTCACCATATTCATACCCGTTTCAGGATATAACTGGTCTACAAAACATGGGATAAACAATTGAACTTGGTACATCTATACTTATAATGCTTTATATATCAGCCAAAGCACGGCTGTTACTTATCATTTTCAATGCGCTGATAGCAGCTTCCTCTCCTTTGTGTCCATGTGGTCCGCCCAGTCTCTCTTCTGCTTGCTGCAAATTGTCCAGCGTTAGTACGCCAAAGATAACAGGAATTGGCAACATCATATTCAGGTGTAGCACTCCTTCTGTCACGGCTTTGCATACATAGTCGAAGTGGGGGGTACCGCCACGTATCACAGCACCAAAGGTTATAATGGCTTCAGGAGCATCATCACGGTCTTGGTAGGCATCCCACAGTTGGCTACAGCCAAATGGTATCTCAAAACTACCCGGTACTACTACTTCTCTTACCACCGTAGCACCATGAGCGTCCAGTATGCGTTTGCAACCCTCCAGCTGTTTGGCTACTATACTATCATTCCACTCGGTGTATACCAATGCTATGCGTGCATCCTTTAGCGATTCAAGGTTTGCCGTGTCTAGTAATGACGAACTATGTTGTGACTGTGCCATATCTATAAAAGTAAAAATCCCCTTATCAGCCATCAAAGGTAATAAGGGGACATGAATAAGTTATATTTGGTTTATTCTACTACACCAAGTCTTGCTAAGTCTTTATCAATGCTTTGCGCTGCTGTGCTTTGCGCTGCTATTGCCGGTCGCGGTCGTGGCGCGCCTTTCCGGTTGGCGCTGGCAACCATGGCCTGCGGGCGCTCATGGATATCGAAGTGCAATTTCAGAGGCCAAGATGATGGCCTCGACGTTA
>CAZPDA010000145.1:0-7983 GCA_964585115.1 uncultured Flavipsychrobacter sp. | reverse complement strand
ATAAAGCCCCGTATATCGGGGCTTTATTATTATATTTTAAGTAAGGTTAGAAACCGCTATTGTCATCTTTTAATGTTGGCAATACAAGGTCTTTCTCTGAAACTATTGCTTTGTCCAAGTCTATCTTCCAGTCGATATTCAGGTCTTTATCGTTGTAGATAACACCTCCTTCACTTGGTTTGTTATACAAGTTGTCGCATTTATAGAATACCTCAGCTGTTTCACTTAGTACAGAGTAACCATGAGCAAAACCTCTTGGTATCAAGAACTGTCGTTTGTTTTCAGCAGATAGCTCTACACCATACCATTGACCATAGGTCTTACTATCTTTTCTAAGGTCAACAACTACATCCCAAATAGTACCTTCAAGAGCACGTATAAGTTTGGTTTGCGCATGAGGAACTTTTTGGTAGTGTAGGCCTCTAAGCACGTTAATAGTAGAACGTGCCTGATTGTCTTGTACAAAAGTGTTAGTAAAACCTGTTACATTCTTAAGTGTATCAGCGTTAAAGCTCTCAAAGAAGTAGCCTCTATCGTCATTGAACACTCTTGGCTCCAGTATGTATAGTCCTTCGAAAGGAGTTTCTATTACATTCATTATTTAGAAAGTTCTTCTATTACTTCTAAGAAATTGCTTGTGATATATTTCAGTTCCTCTTCTGTCATCTCTGTATGTATAGGCAATGAAATGACACAGTCCTGTAGCATATCAGTAACCGGTAAAACATACTCTGCTCCGCCAAACTCTTTAAGCATATTTTGCTTGTGGCAAGGTACAGGGTAATATATCATAGATGGTACCTCACGTTCTGCAAGTTTGCTCTGTACCGTATCTCTATCTACATTTTTTAACTGTAGCGTATACTGGTGAAACACATGATGACTGTATGCGGCACGTAAAGGTGTAGTTATATTGGCATTGTCTTTAAATGCATTGTCATAATAGTCTGCTACTGCTCTACGTGCATCGCAATATTCATCAAGATGTTTCAATTTAATGCGAAGTACAGCTGCTTGTATCGCATCTAAACGGCTATTACATCCCACCATCTCATGATAATATCTTTTAGCCTGACCGTGGTTAGCTATCATTCTTAGCTTATCTGCCAATGCATCGTCATTAGTGAATATTGCACCACCGTCACCATAGCAACCTAAGTTCTTAGACGGGAAGAAAGATGTACAGCCAATAGCACCTATTGAGCCATTCTTAACTGTTTTGCCATCTGAATAAGTATACGTACCGCCTATAGCTTGTGCATTATCTTCAATAACAGGGATATTATGTTCATCAGCCACTTTCATGACCTCTTCCATATTAGCACTTTGCCCGTATAAGTGTACTGGTATTATTGCTTTAGTATTTTCTGTGATAGCAGCTTTAAGCCCATCAATGTTCATAGTGAATGTATCAGCATCCACGTCTACAAATACAGGTTTTAAGCGTAGTAGCGCAATAACCTCAACCGTTGCTATATAAGTATATGATGTTGTGATAACTTCATCCCCCGGCTTTAGTCCTAAAGCCATTAGTGATATCTGTAGAGCATCAGTACCATTAGCACATGGTATTACGTGTTTTACACCAAGGTATTCGGCAAGCTCTGTAGAGAATTGTTTCACCTCATCTCCACCAATGAACATGGTGCTCTCTATCACATTTTGGATAGCAGCATCTACTTCAGGCTTTATTTTTTGGTATTGACGCTTAAGGTCAACCATTTGCAGTTTTTGCATATCAGGCTATTTTAACGTCGCAAACCTACACTATCACCTGCACTACTCAAAGTATTGTTATTTAATTTATTGCTTTTTTGTGATAGTCTTTACAAGTGGCTCCCGCATATTTATAGTATCTTCACCGCTAATAATTTTATTGATCGAATGAAGAGATTGTCGTTACTGTTTGCTTTTGTATTCAGCTCAATAATTGTAAACGCCCAAGATGATGACCTTTTTGGCTCTACTAAGCAAGAAGCTAGAAAAGGTGTAATATTTGGAGTGCATGGAAATTTTGATAATCCGGCTGCTGACATGGCTGAAAGGTTTGGTATTAGTTATAGAGTAGGTGCAACAATTCACTACAAGACTAAAACAAATTGGATAATTGGACCTAAAGTTGAGTTTATATTAGGTAGTAAGATCAAAGAAGACTCTCTGATGCATAACATTACCGATGAGTTTGGTAATCACCTGAATCAAGATGGAACAAGAATGGGTGTTGGTCTTTTTGAGCGAGGTTACATGATAGGTATAGAAGGTGGAAAGATCTTTAATATAGCTAAGAATAATAGTGACAATGGTATTCTTGCACTTACTACTGTTGGCTTTATGCAGCATAAGATCAATATTTTTGATAGAGATAAGAGCATACCTCAATTGAGAGGAGACTATAGAAAAGGGTATGATCGTTTGACCAATGGCTTATTTATAGAGCAATATGTGGGTTATGCTTATTTCTCTAATAATGGCCTTGTCAATTTTAATATTGGGTTTGATATAGCAGCAGGCTTTACTAAAATGCGTAGAGATTATCAATACGACTTAATGAGAGGTGATAATAGTTCTAGAGTTGACTTACTCTTTGGTATAAGAGGTGGATGGTATATACCGGTATTCAAGCGTAAATCAGAAGAATTCTTTTTCGAATAATATATGTCTGCCATTATATATTGGTTGGCTGTTCATGCATATGTACTTGCTGTGCGTATTGCGTCGCTTTTTAATCCTAAGGCAAAGCTATTTGTTAAGGGACGTAAAAAGCTATTGTCTAACATCAAATATGCGTTAATAAACGAGAGACGCCCAAGAGTATGGATGCATTGTGCCTCATTGGGTGAGTTTGAACAAGGTAGACCTATATTAGAAGAACTAAGAGAACAATATCCCAATTTCGCATTTGTAATTACATTTTTTTCTCCGTCAGGATACGAAGTACGTAAGAATTACGAAGGAGCAGACTATATATTTTACCTGCCTATAGACAGCCCCACACATGCTAGAAAGTTCTACGAAGCAGTACAGCCTAAGCTGTGCATATTTGTTAAGTATGAGCTTTGGTATTATTATCTCAACCTATTGGCAAGAAAGGGTGTGCCTACTCTTTTGGTATCTGCAATATTCAGAAAAAGTCAACCATTTTTTAAATGGTATGGAAGGTTGCATAGAAGAATGCTGAATTATTTTGACCATATTTTTGTACAAGATGAAGGGTCTGTTCAGCTACTAAATAGAATAAATATTGACCATGTAAGTATTGGTGGAGACACTCGCTTTGATAGAGTTATAAAAGCCAAGGAACAGGTTGAACGATCGTCTATAGCAGATGAGTTCTGTAAAGACCATAAAGTAATAGTAGCGGGCAGTACATGGGCTGAAGATGAAGAAAAGCTAGCTTGGCTAATTAAGGAGTTGCCTACTAATTGGAAGCTTATTATAGCTCCACATGAAGTAAATGATAAGCATGTAACTCAAATACAACAACTGTTTGATGATAGTGTAAGGTGGACTGAGTGGGATAGTGCCGATAAGGACAAAAGAGTATTAATTGTAGATAAAATCGGTCTATTGTTGAGTTTATATAGTTATGCCGATGTAGCTTGGGTTGGTGGCGCCTTCCGAACAGGCTTGCACAATACATTAGAAGCCGCGGTGTATGGCTTGCCTATCATACACGGTCCGGAGTACAGTAGGTTTAAAGAAGCAGGTGAGCTTGTGTCTCTAGATGCTTCATTTCCAATTAGTAAGAAAGAAGAGTCACTTGAGTTGCTAACATTATGGGATACAGACCTCCCAGCTTATGATAGAGCTAAGGAAGCAGCAAGGAACTATGTATTATCTAATGCAGGAGCTACCGATAAGATACTTGCTTATTTAGATGAAAAGAAAGTGTTGACCGTATCGTAGAACATCTGTACTGAAAGTAACTCTCCATCCCAATTTTGTTCTTTACTCACTTCTGTCTCTAGCCAGTCGATAGCTTCATCCGCAGTGTTAAATTCGTTTATTGTATTCAAAACTGCCTCATAAGCTTCTTTATCGCTATTGAATAGTTCGCTTATGTATTGGTACTTGTCATTGATACCAATAACCTTATTGATATTCTTTTTTTCTTGTGGGCTTGGTTGCGGGTCGTTCTGTTCAGGAGCATCTACTTCTTGAATTTGAGGTTTAGGTGTGTCAATACTGTCATCACTAACGGATACTTTTGCCGTATCACCTGTATTTTCAATAGACTCCTTAGTAGGTTGAGGCTCTATTATTTCTGGTGTATTTGTAGGGGGCATTGTAACCTCAGGCTCTATAGGTTGTTGAGGCGAAGTAGACTTTGGCTCAGGTTGAGGTTCTGGTGTGCCAACATATACTTTATTACTACGCACCTCCATTAGGTCTGCATATACTACTTTAGTATAGTCTAGCATAAGGTCTAGTTCTATAAGGTCTAACTTTTCTCCTTTCTTGGCTAGGTCATCTATTTTCTTCAGTAGTGTCTGTATTCTTTGCATACCTGTTTATTTACAACAAAAATAACCATGCAATTGTAGTTTCCAACTTTTCCCTAAGTTCTCTATCCTAATACAAATACATTACTTTTACAGCACTATATCTATAGCATGTTTATTGAACCGAACAGGTCTCTTAAAAGAAAAGGTTGGATAGAAGTAATATGCGGCTCTATGTTCTCGGGAAAGACTGAAGAACTGATCCGTAGACTGAAACGCGCGCAGATAGCTGCTCAGTCTATAGCTATATTCAAACCTGAAATAGATACTCGGTATAATAAACAAGCCATAGTCTCACACGACTCCTCCCAAATAGATTCTATACCCATAAAAAATGCTAACGAAATAGTTGCTCATGCCGAACAGGTAGATGTTGTAGCCGTGGACGAAGCTCAATTCTTCGATAGTAACCTAGTAAATGTACTTTCCGACTTAGCACATAGGGGAGTTCGGGTTATAGTAGCAGGGTTGGATATGGACTATAAAGCACAGCCATTTGGACCAATACCAGAGCTCTTAGCGCATGCAGAATACATCACCAAGCTTCATGCTATATGTGTTAAGTGTGGCGATATAGCTAACTATAGTTATCGAACCGTAAATACAAAAGAGCGTATATTTCTGGGAGAAAAAGAGTCTTATGAGCCTAGATGCAGAAGTTGTTATAACTTAGACAAGTAAATCATAAAATAGGGATGGCAAAAGAAGAAAAAGTAAGAAAGAAAACGGTCAATAAAGTAAACGTGAAGCCTGTCACGATAGTAGATAGAAGTGAGTTCGACAGACATGTTATTGATCTGGTGATGAGAACATTATATAATAATGCTGATAAGGATGTTCTTCACTTAGAAGAAGAAATATATAAGCCAGCCAATGTTCAGATGCCGATAAAAGAGGCTGAACGTCTTTGGGAAGTGATGTTGGGTACAGGGTTGGTAAACCCTATTATAGGGTTTGGAAACTCTGGTAAGTTAGAACTTAGCCGTACAGGTTATCAGTTGATGGCACAATATGGGGGCTACCTTCAATATATGGCTTCATTAAGTAATCAAGACCAGCCACAACAAATAGAACTACCTGATGAGCAACAGGATGGAGATTGTAAAGAAGTAACACCACCTGATAGTAAGAAAGACGAAAAAAAAGAAACAAAGGGAGAAAATAAAGAGCAATCAGATAATGACCAATAAGCTTAAGACAGCTTTTTTACGCTATTTTTGTTTTATGAGAACTCTTGTACTGGCTATATTGTCCCTTATAGTTATATCTTTAGGAGCAAGTAAGGTATACGCACAGGACAATAATGTATGGACGTTACAAAGAGCGGTACAGTATGCATTAGATAATAATGTATCTATAAAGCAATCTGTATTAAATCGTAGGTTAGCAGAGCTTAATTTGAAGCAAAGTCAACTTTCTCAACTTCCTAATATAAACGCAAATACCCAGTACGGTAGAAGTTTTGGTCGTTCGGTAGACCCTACTACCAACCAGTTCGTTAACGGTACTAGCTATGATTTTCTAACACTTAGTGGAAATGTAGATGTATTGGTCTTTGGTTGGTTTCAGAAGAGAAATACTATTGCTCAGAATAAGTTGAGCTTAAAGGCTTCATCATCTGACTTGGAGCAGTTAAAAGATGATGTGTCATTAAATGTTGCTACGGGATACTTAAGAGCACTATTAGCAAAACAACAAGTAAAAGTAAGTGAACAACAAGTTGAGCTATCTAAAGCACAACTAGAGCAGACTCAAAAGTTCGCATCAGCAGGTAGAGTGCCCGAGCTGGATGTAGCACAGATGGAGTCTCAACTTGCTTCTGATAGTTCACAACTAATTGCGGCAATTACAGATTATAATGCTGCTATACTTGATATTAAAGCCATTCTAAACCTTGACTTCGCAGTTTCTTTCGAGGTGGATATTACAGATGTACCTTTAGATGGCTTATTAGATATGTCTTCAATGACAGCCAATGATATCTACATAGCAGCAAAACTACATTTTGGAAAGGTGAAGAGTAGCAAGCTGAAAGTGGATGCTGCCAAGAAAGGGTTAGCAGCTGCTAAAGGAGCACTATATCCACAGTTAAGCTTAGCAGGAAATTTTGGTACAAACTGGGCAAGCACTGTAAAAGATATTACAGGGTTTAATATCACAGGTATTAGTGAGACGGGAAACTTTGTACCGGTAGGTGTTCCGGGTATTATATCAGATACCTTATTACCTGTATATCAATATACGGGTACATTTGATACAAGAACAAGACCGTTAGGTACGCAACTAGATAATAACTTCAGACAAGGAGTAGCGATAAACCTTAATGTGCCAATATTTAATGGTTGGCAAGCACAAACTGCCGTTAAGCGAGCTAAGGTAAATGTACAGATAGAAGAGCTTAATAAATACCAAACTGAGCTACAGCTTAAGCAAGATGTATACCAAGCGTATAACGATGCTCAGAATGCAGTACAAAAGTACTATGCAGCTGATAGAGCAGCAGTAGCGGCAAGAAGAGCTTATAACTTTGCTGAAAAGAGATACAAGCTTGGTTTGAGCAATACGGTAGAGTATCTTACAACGCAGAATAACCTTTTTAGTGCCGAGTCAAACCTAGCTAGTGCACAATATGATCTCATATTCAAGCTTAAGGTTATTGATTACTATTTAGGGAAAGAACTTAAACTATAACTTAAGGTATGGCCGATTTTAAGAAGGTAATAATAGAGGCGGCTTACGAGGCTGGCGGGGTAATAAGAGAACATTTTCAAGGGTCATTTAAAGTAGATAATAAAGGTACGATCAATAATTTGGTAACTGAGGTAGACGAGTTAGCTGAAAAGACCATTATTGAAATAATAAAGAAGCATTGTCCTGATCATAGTATTTTAAGTGAAGAGATAGGCGAGTTAGCGCAAGATTCAGACTATCAATGGATAATAGACCCAATAGACGGTACGGTTAACTTTGCTCATAGTATTCCTATTTGTTGCGTAAGTATAGCACTAAAGCACAAGGATGACTTGTTGTTAGGTGCAGTATATAATCCTATACTAGATGAGTTCTTTTTCGCAGAAAAAGGCAAAGGCGCATTTTTGAATGACGAACCAATATCTGTTTCTGAGAAAGCTGAATTTAAGAAAGCTTGTTTAGTTACAGGCTTCCCATATAAGTGGCCTAAGACATTTGAGCACCCAATAAGAGTGTTCGAACGTATCATTATGGAAGGCTTACCAGTAAGAAGGTTAGGTTCTGCAGCAATAGATCTTTGTTGGGTTGCTTGTGGTCGTTTTGACGGCTTTTGGGAGTATAACCTTAATGCTTGGGATGTGGCAGCAGGGTACCTAATAGTATTAGAAGCAGGTGGCCAAGTATCAAACTTCAACGGAGACCCGTTCAGCGTGTTCGATAAAGAGACCTTAGCAACTAATGGCCTGATACACAAGGATATGCTAAGTGTAATTCATAGTATTTAATTTCA
>CAZPDA010000144.1:0-8009 GCA_964585115.1 uncultured Flavipsychrobacter sp. | reverse complement strand
GATATTGGTAGTATCCTTCCAGATCATCGTACCATCTGGTCTGTACTTTACCAATACTGTACCAGAACGAGTAGTAGTTCCAACCTCAATTGTAAATAATGCATAATAATTATTGGTATTCTTGTCTATTGCTACCTGCTCTATTACATACTCCGTATCTATAGATTGCAAATGGGTAACACTTAATAAAGAACCATTAACATCATACTTCAGGTCATAAGTACCGGTCTGGCTTATTATACTTGAATTGAACTGTAGACCCGATTTCATACTTAAATAATAGTGGATATCATCATTACCATCTATTGAAAGACTACCGTATGCTCTATTCGCTAGTGCTGTACTCAAATTATCCTGACCTACGAATTCCACCCATTTATAGCCTCCTAATGTATCATACTTAGCAATAAAATTTGCCGGATTATACCAACTCAATAGTGTATCGTAGCCAAAGCGTTTATTTTCCATTGATAGCAGACCACACATGTACACGTAGCCTTTATTATATTCTAAACCTAATGCATGGGCACTCGCACGAGAATCAATAAGCTTTGCAAATCGCATATTCTTATTACAGTCGTAACTGAAAAATAAAATATTCCAATTGTCTCCTGAAAAAGCATTGAAAGCTTGACTCATGTAAAAAGTATCTGCTCGCAATACATAATCTCCTACCAATGCCAAACAGTATACATTATCATTATCATCAACACACATATCCGTTATCCACTCCCCCTGAATTATTCCGTTATTCAAAAGATCAACACTTCCCCCTCCCGTCATCCATCGGTATTGCTGGCCACTACCGGCCACGCTTATAAATAACAACACCATTATCGTAAGAACTGTTTTCATGTGTATACGTTTATCGCTTTACTACTCGTGTTGTGTATCTACCTCCAATACCATCTGATACTTGTAGCAAGTAGATACCGGAACTGAGGTTACTCATATCTATTGTTGTTGTACCACCTGTGGCTACTCCGCTATATTGTAGTCTGCCTGTTACATCGTATAGCTTTAATTCCATTCCTGACCTTAAACCACTTATATTTAGCTCGCTCGATACTGGATTAGGGTATATCTGAACATCTGGTATTCCTGATAAGGATAATACACTAACATCTGACACCGGGGGGACATAGACATCCATACATACCTTACTGCGACCACAGGGTACATGTACCTTCATACATACTGTGTAGTGGCCGGTATCTGCATATGCATGGCTAGCTCCTTGTTGAGCAAGGGTAATACCACTACCATCTCCAAAAACCCATTCAACACTATCTGCTGTACTACCGCCTGTATAGCTGAATTGTAAAGTCTTCGTCAGTGTATCTACTGTATAGCTAAAACTGGCTACAGGGAAGGCCGGGGCTGTACAATCACAACTATATCCAAAACGACCTAAGTAATAATCAGAATTACCGCCACCACTGGTATACTTCGGTGCTCCATCGCCACGCATATCACTGATCACTTCTCCACTTACGTATACATTGCCTACCTTATCTGAAGTAAGCACTCTGCCATTATCATAAAAACCTGCACCATGTAGCTGATGCCATTCTATCAATAATCCATTACTGTCTATGTTTACAAATAAGGGGTTGTGACCTTCTGCTACTATTGGCTGCATTGTATCAGATACCAAATGGTCGTAGATAACCGTGCCTCCTATATTGCCTAACGCCCCTATACTTCCATCTGGCAATATGGTTATATCATCAAAACCTAAAATTGAATTAGAACACTCAAGACCATACATCCATAAGGTTTGACCTGTTTGAGGAGATAGTTTACCGACTACAGCAATGCTGCCTTTATTAAAATGGCTACCATTATAGGTCTTACCTCCAACTGTTATACCTCCGTATATATAATCTCCCCCCCCATCAAAATATAAGGAACCATCGTCCGTTAATTCGATGGAACTAAAACCTGCACGGATATTGGTAGTATCCTTCCAGATCATCGTACCATCTGGTCTGTACTTTACCAATGCTGTACCAGAACGAGTAGTAGTCCCACTAAATATTGTAAACAGCGCATAATAGTTATTCGTAGTCTTATCTATTGCTACCTGCTCTATTACATACTCCGTATCTATAGATTGCAGATGAGTAACACTTAATAAAGTACCATTCACATCATACTTTAAATCGTATGTTCCTAACTGACTTGTTATACTTGGGGTAATACGAACTCCTGACTTCATCGTCGTTATATAATGTATATAACCATTACCATCAACCGATAACGCCCCCTGCTCCCACATACCTAGCTCTGTGGATTGACTATCCGGCCCTACAAAACTAATCCAATCATACTGACCACTCGTATCATATTTCAATACAAACTCTCCTCCATAATATCGTGACGGTGCGGCATCATCACCTATATGTTTATTTGTACCAAACAACATACCTGACATATATACCTTTCCACCACTATACACCAAACCTGTAGCCTCACATACCTTCGACGCTTCTATCAATTTCGCAAACCTCAGGTTTCCTTCACAATCATAACTCGCAAATAATAACGTCCATGCATCCGACGATGACGCATTCTTTGACTGAGATCTGTAAAAGCTATCTACACGTATATTATAATCCCCGATAACTGCTGTATAGTATACATTATCATTATCATCAACACACATATTAGTGATCCATTCACCCTGATATTTACCATTGCTTAAAACATCAGAGCTCCCTCCTCCCGTCATCCATCGGTATTGCTGAGCATTAGCGACCACGCCTATTAGCAATACCACTATCGTAACAACTGTTTTCATGTGTATGCGTTTTATAGTTAATATAAATTTAAGACAAAAATCCTTGCCCGAATATTCGGGCAAGGATCTGAATATATCTGCAACACCAAAGCAAATTAGTGCGTAACGGTAATTCGTGCTGTATGCAGGGCCTTGCCCTCATCCAACATACGTACTATATACACACCTTGCGCCCAGTTGCCTACATCTAGCTTATAGGTATCTGACTGTGCAGACACTGCTATATCCGATACCATTCTGCCCATTACATCGTATACTACTATACGTCTGTCATTACCTTCTGTACCATAGTTGTAATGTATGTTTAGCATTTGGGTAGCAGGGTTAGGATACAACACCATACCCGAATGATACTTAGGATCGGCAAGTAAGCTTCTGTCCTCATTATTCACCTCATCAGCGCCCGGACGTTGGCTAGGCCAGCCCGTACATGGATAGGTGTAGCGAGACGGATCTACCTCTATACGTTGGTAACATGTAGAGCCATCCGATAGACGATAACTTACCTCTATAGTATCCGGCGGGCCTTGCATACTTACTGCATAGATATTATAAATATGATTGCCCGGTGGTAGGGTTATCTTGAATGGCTTAACAGGACCTGAACCTAAACCAACGGTCACATCAATATCGCCGGCTGTTGGGTTATCCAATGTTAAGTCAAAGTAATATCCACCCGGATTAGCAGGATCGCAATAGAACCAATAGTCTACTACAATATGCGGACAATCGCAGCCACGCATAGTTACAGACATTACATCTGTATTCTGCGCACAGAGTCCGTTATCCAGCGTTAGTACAATGTCATCCGGACCTTTCACCTCAAAAGGATCAACAGGAGTGAACATACCCATAACCGTAGTACCAGATAAGAAGCCATCCCACTGCCATAGGTCAAATGCGTATGGCGGGCCAAATATGGTGAATGGGAATTGCTGCTCGCATATCTCATAACAACCATCAGGGAACCAGCCAAAGTAGCTCTCAGGAGACTCCGGCACCAGCGTATCGTTATAGCTGGCACAGCCATTATTGTCTATATACGTTAGCCTGTACGGGCCACCACTATATATAGTATTATTAGGCCCTGTGATACCATTGCTCCAATATAGCGTACCTCCGCCCGGTGCACTACCTTGCAGCTCTAGCTCATAGCGCTGACAGTCTAACACATTGAGTGAAACAATAGATGGTGGTGGTGGTGGTGTATTGATGGTAACCGTAACCGGCCCCGTAGTAGTGGTACAGCTGGTAACACCATCGTTGTACACTATCTCTACCTCGTAAGTGTAGCTGCCAGCTGCCAAGCCCGGATCATCGAGCGTAGGCTGGTTGAACCCTACAGGGCTACCATTGCGCTTCCAGGTATAGGTAAGGTTTGCACCCGTACCGGCAAAGGCCGTCAAGAATACTGACTCTCCTTCGCAATAGTCTACACGCCCTTTAATATCTGTATTCTGCAGATCAATGATCGTAACATCAGCAGGGTCAGTTACATAACGGCATGAGTTAGCATCCTCTACCGTTACAAAATAGCTGCCCGAAGTATTTACGCTAGTAGAGCTACTGGTAGTAAATACATTGCTATTAGACCACAGATACCTTATAGCCCCTGCACCTACATAATTTAGCATAACAGGACCACTACATACAGTTGTACCACCAGTTATACCTTCCCCAAGATTATTTGGGAATATACTTATGGTACCAGTATTAGAAGTGTGAATACAACCCCAACGATCTTTAACTGTTAAAGTAGGCTGTTTTATATCTGGAGGGAATGTAGTAGAAGGATCGTATGTATACACCCTATTAGTAGTATCCAACTTACTGTATGCAAAATCTCCAAAATCCCAATAGTAGTCTACCATATCAGTCTTGGTGCTTGTAGGAGAGAACACCGGCCATAGATCTATAGGCAAGCCTTCGCAAATGCTGCTAGGGTCGTAGTCTATAGTTAGTGTAGGCCATTGAGGCACTACCATATAGATCACACTTGAGCAAGTGCCTAATGGAGTAGATGTATTAGGATCTATAAGCTGTACCTGTAAGCTACATGTATATGTACCCGGAGTAAGCCCTGCTAAAGTAAATGTTCCGTTATTACTATTGAACACACCTGATGGGCCTGACACGGTCCATGTTCTTGCAGTGATATTAGGGTTAGCACCTGTGTTATTATAGAATGGTAAGAATGCTGAGCGATCTTCAAGCTCTAAGGTATAACTATTAGTAGCTTGGTCACACAGAATATTACCCGAAGGGTGGACCGATAGAGGCACTTCTACTTTTACAGCGCTAGTAGCAATACAAGTATCTCCGCCTCCATTATCATATCTTCTTGAATAAGAAACAGTGTAAACACCTGCTGTCACTACCGTCACATCATATTGTGTAGATGTCTTTGTTTCTGAAGACACATAACCGACCTTAGGCTGTATATCCCAATTTACATAGTCATTCCAAGGAGATAATGACGCTTGCCCTCGTACTGTAAATGAACCACAATTGAATGCAGTTGAAGGTGGGTCAATAATAGGCATATATGGGCAAGGAGAACAATCAAGAACTGTAATGACCCATTCACTTGACTTACTCTTACAACCTGTAACAAGATCTGTAACAATAACATAGTAGATACCTCCGGCATGTGCAGTATAACTACTAGCAGTAGAACTTGGTGGTCCTAAAGAGCCTACACCTTGCTTGAACCACTCGTATTCGTAACTTCCAGAGCCATTGTATGTGACAATAGAGTTAATAGTAGTATTCACACTACTACTGTCGCAATATATGGATGTATCTGCACTAGATAAGAAAATCATTGGCCCTGGGTTTACCTTCACCTTCCAGTAAGCCACACCATTTGGAGGACAGTTTTGCGTACCACCACTTAGCGTTACTTTTACCCAGTAAGTACGTGCAAATGAATCCGCATTCCAATATGTATGACAGATAGGATTACCCCCATCGTACTCAGAGGTATTATCTCCAAAAGACCAGTCGTATGTACCTGCACCATAAGTCGCGGTAAAGCATGCTGCATTACCACTACATATCTCCGTATCACCTGTAATAGAAGGTGTAGGTCTTGGTACTATCCAGAAGTCAAATGTATCTCTACGTATAGAGTCGCACTGCTTCATTGTAAATGCGATCTTGGCAGGTGTAGGAGTAGCAAAATAGTTTGCTTTGAACTCTACATCAGGTCCATAAGTACCTGCAACTACGTTACCTGCTGTTTCTGGTATTACTTCCCAAGTATAGGTAGCACCTGTTACACTATAGTTTGCAGAGAAGTAATTCAGATAAGAATCTGAACATACAGTATCAGGCCCTGCAATATAAGGATCAAGAGTTGCTTCATGCACAATGATAGTATCTTCAGGTCCTTCACAGAATGGATATGTTGTAGATTTCTTCTTCACAATGATCATACCCGGCAGGCTACCATTCCATACCACAGTTGTATTAGCACCTGTACCTGAGCCCTGTATTGTACCTCCTATTGCAAACCAAGAGAATACTGTGCCTGGTGTATTTGAATATGCTGTATAGGTGTATGGTTTACCTCTACATACTGTATCTTCTCCTTTTACAGAGTCAATTATAGCTGTAAGCTCTGATACTTGTATCGTTAGAGGATCAGCACAATAGTCATCAGCATACAAAGTATACGTTCCCGTCATACTAAATATAGCAGGGTACTGAGTGCCGAAATTATAGTCCACACTACCATCCGGTGCAACCATCCTCCAGCTTGTAGGGAAGAATGTAGCTAAATTGTAGAACGTGATATTTGAGCCACTTTTACATCCTGCATTTGGCCCAACAATAGAGTCAAGCCCCATAACGGTTACAGGGAAAGTGGTATCACCTCCGCACAATGTAATATGATTCTGCCACGTTACGTGTACATCATACGTACCCGGAGAAGAGAATTTCAAGAGTACTTCATTACTCTTTCTCAAATTATTCACTATTGCTGACGGTGTATTCAGAACACCCCAATTATATTCAGTACCCGGCCATAATGGCAAGCTGAATTTATATTGAGCGCCTACACACAGTTTACTAGGCCCAGTAATGATCGGGCTTTTTTGTACAACAGGTACTTTTATCGTAGTTGGCTCTGTACATAGCCCCGGACAATTAACATCCAAGCTTACATAACCGAAACCATCAGTACCATCTATATCGTCCCATAGTACTGTTATACAATTACCATTATTCGTTACGATTGTACCATTAACCACTTGCCAATTATAGTTACTACACCTTGCAGCATCCGTACAATATTCAACAGAATCACCTTCACAAGCTACTGCTTGACAATAAATATTTGGTCCAGGATCTTCATATACATTAACCCAAGCACATGTAGAGTCTACACAGCCACATTCATTAGTTACTACAAGATACACTTGAAAATACCCTGTACCTGCATATGAATGAGGAGGGGGAACTTTTTGTGCAGATGATGTACCATCTCCAAAATCCCAATAATAATCTACGATCCTAGAATTGGGGCTACCAAAAGACAAGTTCTTAAATGCGATCTTAGCATCAAGGCAAACATTGAATGTATCACAATCAATCACAGTATCAACACTTGGCACTACAGAAAATGCAGCACGAGGTTTTTCTATGATATCAATACATATTGTTCTCTTTACAGTACACTGTCCCACATATTCATAAACAGTAACACTTCCGCCTCCGGCAGATCCCCATAAAACATTTATTGTTGAACCTGTAGAGCTACCTTGAATAGTACCTCCTGTAACTACCCAACTGTATTGTCCTACAGACCCGTTAACTCCATATTCTACCAAAGACTCTTCGCATACTTTATGACACTTATAAGCATCATCAAAGAACAAAGTGTCTTCTACAGGTTCTCCTCCGCTACCAGAGGTGTCATTATCATACGCTTTAATACAAGCTACTCTATAGTTAGAATATATAGACGGTAGCCCAATAGAGATAAGCTCAACATTTAATGAGCCAGTTTCTACCAATGTATTTGATTGATCATATCCATTGACTGAGATAGTAGCTGTTCCGGGAGTACCTCCCCAAACAACGTTCGATGTAACACCTGTAGCTGTTCCTTGTACTGTGCCCGAGGTTGCCGTCCATTGATAAGTAACATTGGATGTCGGGCTGTTAACAGAATAACCTGCACTACTATTGATACATAAAG
>CAZPDA010000143.1:0-8010 GCA_964585115.1 uncultured Flavipsychrobacter sp. | reverse complement strand
GCATATAAATACTCTTTAAGAACAAAGAAATAACAAACTGTTGTGAATAAAAAGTCTGATCATTGCTTTGTGAAAAAAACGTTTAATAATAACCCAAACTTCTTTTATCGGCTTAATAAATAGTTATTTTTGTTTTTTATAGAAAGCTTGACTGTATTACATGCGTAGAGTAGCCCTTTTCTTAATGTTGGTAATGCTGTTTGCGGGATCTTTTGCCCAGCAACCTGATCGTGCTGAGTTAGAGCGTCGTAGGAGTGCTATGCTAAAGTCTATAAAAGAGACCGAGGAGCAGCTGGCAGATGCTAAGAAAGATACGCGTGCAACAATGGGGCAGCTACGTGCTTTACAAAATAAGCTAAGGAAACGTAGAGGGCTTATTCAGAACATCAACCAAGAGATAGGTCAGATAAACAGAAGCATCAAGCACTCCAGCGAGGAAATAGTACAACTGAGAAAGAACCTTGGTGTGCTAAAGATGCGCTATGCACAGTCTATCAGATATGCTTACAAGAGTCGTAGTTCTTATGATATGTTAGCTTTCTTGTTCTCTGCTGATGACTTTAATGATGCACTACGCCGCATGAAGTACTTGAAGAAGTACAGAGACCACCGTAAGAATCAGGCTGAACAGATAAGGTTGACACAAGACCGTATACAGTCACAAATAGACCTGCTGAACTCAGAGAAAGTACAAAAGGATAACCTATTAAATACAGAAGAGACCCAAAAGCAATCTCTTGAAGATGAGAAAGCTCAGGTAGACAAGGTAGTAGCCCAGCTGAAAGGCAGAGAAAAAGAGCTGGTAGCAGAAATAAACAAAAAGAAGAAAGCTGCTGATAAGCTGAACAAAGCAGTACAAGATATCATCCAAAAGCAGATAGAGTTAGCTAAGAAAAAAGCTGAAGAGGAAGAACGTAAGCGTAAAGCTGCTGCTGCATTGGCTGCTAAAAAGGCTAAGGAAGAAGAGGAGCGTAGAAGAAAAGCTGCAGCGGCAAATAATAATAGTAACAATAACAGCAATGACATCAACAACTATGCTAACAAGGGCAGCAATATGGTTGTGAAGAGTGATACAAAGACAGATATACCACCTAGCAGTACTTCTTCAAGCTCAGCTAGTGATAACGATGATAATACAGATACTAAGCCTAAAGCCGTAGACAAACCGACACCTAAACCAAAGAATACATATAATTATCCAATGACCCCTGAGGCAACAGCTCTATCTAATAGCTTTGCCAGTAACAAGGGTAAATTGCCATGGCCTGTTGAGAAAGGTTTCGTAGCCGTAGGCTTTGGTAAGTACAAGCACCCGATAGCAGAGAAAGTAGAGATGGAGAACTACGGGGTGGATATAGGTACTAGCCCTGGTGCAAAAGCGAGAGCAGTATTTGAAGGTACGGTAACAAGTGTGCTATACATTCCGGGTAAGGAGTGGAACGTTATCATAAGCCATGGTCACTTCTTCACAGTATATTCTCAATTGTCAGAGGTTTCCGTGAAGAAAGGACAGGCAGTATCTACTAAGCAAGCTATTGGTAAAGTAGGTATCAATGAGGATGGAGAGAGCTTTATCAACTTCCAAGTATGGAGCGGAGCCAACAAGGTTGACCCCGCATATTGGATAGCTAAATAATATTAATCGGTAAGTACATCACCAGACATTTCTTCAGGTATACGGATGTACATATGCTTTAAGATAGTAGGAGCAATATCTCCCAGTTTACCATTCTCTATCGTTCCTTTAAAGTCGTTAGAAATAATGAATAGAGGTACAGGGTTGAGGGAATGAGCAGTATTAGGTGTACCATCTTCGTTTACCAAGAAGTCAGAGTTGCCATGGTCTGCAGTCAAGAAGACCATATAGTCTTTCTCTAGTGCTACAGGTACTATCTGTGATACGCAGTCATCTACTGTTTCAGCAGCTTTGATAGCTGCTTCCCAAACGCCTGTATGGCCTACCATATCTGCATTGGCAAAGTTGAGGCAAATGAAGTCAGCAGTTTCATTCTCTATTTCCGGTATAATGGCTTCAGTAATACCATATGCACTCATTTCAGGTTTTAGGTCGTAAGTAGCTACGTCTTGCGGAGAAGGTAGCATGATACGTTTTTCGCCTTCAAATGGTTTTTCTCTACCGCCGGAGAAGAAGAAGGTAACATGCGGATACTTTTCAGTTTCCGCTATTCTTATCTGCGTTTTGCCGTTACGCTCCAGTACCTCGCCTAGTGTGTTCTTAAGGTTATCGTTTGTGAAGATGACGTTTACATTCTTAAAGCTCTTATCATACTCCGTCATGGTGACGTAGTGAAGGTTTAGCGGGTTCATCTCTAGTTCAGAGAAAGCCTGCTGTGTTAACACTTCCGTTATCTCGCGGCAGCGGTCTGTTCTAAAATTGAAGCAAACCACAACGTCATTTTCCTTTATTGTAGAAATAGGTTGACCATTATCATCTTGTATAATTATAGGCTTGATGAATTCATCGGTCATATCTGCATCATATGCTTCTTGTATTGCAGCAAGCGGGTCAGTAGCCTTTGTGCCTACACCTTTAGCTAGTGCGTCGTATGCCAACTTTACGCGCTCCCAGCGCTTATCACGGTCCATAGCATAGTAGCGACCGCAAATACTTGCCAGCTTAGCTCCCGTAGTATTGAGGTGCTCGTTAAGCTCTTTTATATACTCATACCCACCCTTTGGGTCTGTGTCTCTACCATCGGTAAAGGCGTGTATTGCAACATTAGGTACATTGTTCTTTTGTGCTAAAGAGCAAAGCCCTTTCAGGTGGTCTATATGTGAGTGCACACCACCATCGCTTACCAAACCTATGAAGTGTAATGTGCTATTGGCCTTTTTAGCAGCTTCAAAAGCATTAAGTAAGGTCTCATTGTTGTCTATAATACCGTCCCTTATAGCAATGTTTATGCGCTGAAGCTCTTGATATACTACTCTACCAGCACCTATATTCAGGTGTCCTACTTCTGAGTTGCCCATTTGCCCTTCAGGCAATCCTACAGCTTCTCCGCAGGTTATCAATTCAGAATTAGGGTATTTATCATAGAGTGCATCAACAAAAGGAGTGTTAGCATTAGCTATTGCATCAGACTTGCGGATGGCCCCGTGACCCCACCCATCCATTATTATAAGTACGACTTTTTTAGACATGGGCACAAAAATACGATATAAGAGATATTATATTAAAGCTATATATAAGCGCGAAAACGCTCCGTTTGATTTTTTAAAACAGAGCGTATAATTTTTAAACAGGTTTAAATTTCAGCAATTCCAAGTGGTTTTGTGTGGTCAAATCCATAAACAAGACCACTTTTTTCTTGCTTACGTTCTTTCAAAGGAAGTGCTAAAACTCTCCAATAATCAGCACTTTTCAACTGTTTCCCTCCTTCTGTATCAAGATATTTTGCCTTTGCTGACTCAACAGAAGTAGCATAATATAGACCAAGAACTATATGGTCTTTAAATATTGTAACATCTTCTCCTTCAGGAGTTTCACTAAATATTAGAATGTAAGGCTGTTCCATCTCTATACATTTTCAATAAAGGTACTTAAAACACTAATTATTTGCGGTTTAAAGAGCCTTTAAACTATATTTGCATAGCGAACCATACACAAGTCAAATCAGGCTTGTTTTCTCCTACATAAATAGAAGAAACCGACCCGACACAGCTCGTAAGAGCAACGCTTGTGTATGGTTCGCACCTCACTTGTGGTCGGGTCGACCTTATTCTATCGGATAGTTAGCGGTCAACACCTCAATCTTCTCCTTTCCGCCTCCTGAACCTTTGTTAACGGATACTCTCTGTTTTATCTCGGTCTGATACCATCCATTAGCTTCAGTATATCGTTTCAACACATCAGACGGATAGCTTGACAATAGGAACTTCCCTTTGATGTTTGCTAATGTATCTAGCAAGCGTGTGAAATCCGCCTCAGAATAGCCCTTATAATGCCCACAATCGCTATTGAAGTAAGGAGGGTCACAATAGTGGAACGCCACATCCGAGTCACGACTACTGATGATATAAACAGCATCAGCACACTCTATCTGAGCATTTTGCAGCCTTACAGCATAGCTCTCATCAAACATCCGCGCCTTGTTGGCTATCTTCTTTGTAGCGGTGTTCCTGCTCTTGTCATAGCCCCAAGAGCCATCCAGTTGAGAGGCGAAAGATTGACTGGATAACACCCAAACAGCCCAAGCCCTCATAATATCATCAAATAAGTGTGGATTGTTGTATACAACTCTAGCATCAGTATGGAGCGTCCTAGAGTGTAGGGTTATCTTAATACGCTTCTCCAGCTCAATAAAGTGCTGCTGTATGACTTTGTAGAAATTTACCAACTCCTTGTTGGTGTCATTGATTACCTCCATTTCTGAAGGCTCTTTTGCGAACAATATTGCCAGTCCTCCAGCAAACGGTTCGTTATACAATTTATGCTCAGGTATGAGCTTTACAATTCTGCTGGCAAGCTTCTGCTTGCCTCCATAGTACGAAATCGGAGGTTTCATCTTTAATCTGTTTGTGGTTTGATATGTTGCTTGTTCTCTCCTCCATCAAACAGAATAGACCTTATAACTCACTTGGCAGGATAAAATCTTCAGTATTCAAGGTTAGGAACACAGGTTGCCATCCCGTAGCTTTAAGCTCCTCAAATAGTTCAGGAAACTCATTGCATGAGTTTGCACTCACAACACGCTTTCCACTTAAAGTAGTTACACTCATAAAAACGTTTGGGTTTTTATATGTCCCGTCTTTTTGGTCAGCCCATTCACTAGGCACTTCAATATAGTTGTTCTCTATCATGTTCTTATAGCTGTATTTAGTGCAGTTACTGCATTGCTTAAAAAAAGCCCCTCATCCTCTGTCAAGTGGAAACCCATACATGCAAAAGAGCAAACGTAGTTGTTGATACCATTTGCAAAACGTCCTATATCCACGCTTCTAATAGAGAGAGGGTCAGTAGCATTAGCGTATGACTCCTGATAACCATCGTGTATCAATTCAAGGTTAGAGGCATCACCACGCTTCACCATAAAAAAGCCCCTCTTTGAGCTTATAGACTTCGGGTGTGATGATTGAAGGTTGTTTACATATCCGTACATGGTATCATTACCACCTACTAGATACATCCCGCTACTACTACCGACTACATAAGCCCCGCCAATAGCTCCGCAATGCTGGTCATCGTTCTCATTACTCCAAACTGCATAGTGCTGGCTGTTTTGCCCTAGTGAGGCAATAGGCAAATGAGTAGCTGCGTAGGTGCTAGGATTTAGTAATCCGTTCATGCCATTCATATCATGCACTGGACTGCCGTAAAAGGTCAACCTATATGCGCTGTCATCATCTCTCAGGTCTAGCAAATTCCATTTGTGGCAATTTGCATTACCACCTATAAAAGGGTACAGCCCTACAATCTTTCCGCTATTCCACAAGTCATAAGTTGTATAATCGGGGTTAGATATGCCGTGCAAGTCTTTGATGAACCTGTCTAGTGTATCAGCTCTTTTACGACCTATAACCCCGCCATTCTCAGCCAGTATACCGATGAACTCCTGTGTCTTAGGGTGATGTGTACCTTGCCCCCAGTTAAAGCCTGTAATCATTAGGTATAGTTTAGCGTTTCGTTACATAATATCACAGTATCAGACAGCCTGTAGAAGCTGAACACATCCGTTGCGTTTGGAGTGTTGGTAAGCAATATTGTACCACCTCCAGCATTAGCGACTTTAACGCCTGCGGGAAGTGTCACCGTTCTACCTCCTGTAGCATCCTGAGTAAATGCAATGTTGAGATACTGACCGACTAGTAGGTTCTGAATATCAAGCGTGATGTTTTGGTCAAGAACGATATGTACATTACCACCGTTTTCTACATCAACTACAGTGTTAGGAGCAGCCACTATCTCATTTACACCGTAGGTCAGGTCAACAATCTGTAGCGGTTCAGACTTGAGTCTACAGCTTTCAATTAAGTCAGCAAAGTCCTGCTCGTCAGGCTCATCAGTTTGCTGAAATCTTGTGAGTAAATATTCAGATGTTTTTATAGCCATTACAATAGAGGTATTTGAGTGTTAAAGTATATGGTGTAACCAGTCACAGCAACATCAGGTTTTATCAACCCGAATGACAACTCACCTGCTGAGTTCAGCTCACCGTTTACGCTTGTGATATGCTCTGTACCGCTTGTCTCTAGTATATAAAGCGTGTTATGGTATCGGATGTATGCAGAGAACGGTGCGGTGTAAACGGGTCTATACTCTGCTGGCAATGTAGCCATCAGGTAATAGAGCGGAGGGTTGCTCAATGCCTGAGCATTGGTCACTGAGATTGAGCCTCTAACATGCAACTGTTGAGACAAATGGTTTTTTCGATAATGGATAGTACCTGAGTTTCCTGATGAGCCTGTAGGCACTGCAATAGACTGCCAGTCGTCATGCTCTGTAAGCACACCAAATACCTCGTGAAAGCGTTTGATAGTACCCGCAGTTATATCGTAGGCGTTTGGCGTAGTTGTGAGCTTCAGTTGCTTGTCAATGTAAACATCTCTGTTTTGTAGGTCTGCAAATAAAGCTGATTGCCTATTCTCCAGCACTGTTACGTACTGACCATCAATAGCAATGTTACCACCTTGGAAATACATTACTTCTCCTTGGTAATACATCCAGCCATCATCTACACCGCCTGCACCGCTATGATAGTAACATCCCGATAATATCAAAGGAGCGGCAGAGCCATCCCATCCCATTGTAGCAAGAGCAGTGCCTAGTTGCAACATGCCGTCTTGCATTCTCTTCAAAGTGTACTGGCTAAATGGGAAGCCGTTTAAATATGAAAAATCTGTTGTAACCATTATACCTTAACTATTTTGAATGATTTACTTGGTAGCCTGTAGTAAAGAACCAAAGCGCGGAACTCGTTAATATCATAATCAATGAAGTTGGGTACTTCAACAATGAAGTCCTCACCGCTTCCGTAGTACTCACTTTCTTGATACAGATACACTGGGTTGTTCTCACTTTCTAGGTAGATATATACAGGCTTTTGTTCTATTACTTGAAATATGTAAAGAGGCTGCTGAGTTGCACCGTCAACAACCTTTATTCGTCTCAATCCTTCATCATACCTATCGTTGATTGCTGCTTGTAGGTAACACACCTGAGAGGTGTGTTCTATCTTGTAGATATTCTCATCACAAAAGCTGTTAAACTCATTCTTTAACCGCTTGACAGGTGCAATCAAAGCGTTTATGTACGCAAGCATTATCTCCCCCTGTAAGAACATAGGGAACAGCAGCCTAACAAGTATGTTATATGCGATTTTAAACGGCTTCATACGGCAGATAGTTTAATACTAGGTCAGAAGGGTCATACAGCTTTAAATAGCCAGCATCAGGCACTACTTCAACATCAATGTTGCTATACGGTAATGCTCCATAACGAGACTGAGCAGACAACAGGTGCGGGGTCTTAACACCGTCCACTTGTTGTAGTGCATCAATCAACGCCATGTTCTTGAACTTGGCATTGAAGCCCAAACTTTTTAGGTACTCTTTTATAGCATCCTCCACAGGTGTATCATTCGTACCGTCTAAGCGTTTACCATCAGGAGCTATCACCAACGGGTCGTAATATATATCAAGCTCCAGCTTCAAACTGTCAGGCACTTGGTTCTTAAACCTCAAGTACACACCTGCATCTTTTACAATGCCCATGTATATTTGAAAGGCTGCAAACTCGGCAGCTCCTAAAGGTTCAAGCTCTCCAGCGGTCTCAGTAGCTATCTTCAATTCTAATCCTATAGCTGCTTTATCTACAGCAGCATATTTCACAACCTTTGATGCTTCAACCACTGCCTCGTCAATACCTGTATTGTCGTAGTAGTCCTTTTCAGATACTAGAGAATGACCGTGTTGGAATGCCTTTGCTTTTTCTACATACCATTGCTCACGGTGAGTCTTTTGCTTGTTTAGAGTATCTGTAAACTCTGC
>CAZPDA010000142.1:0-8043 GCA_964585115.1 uncultured Flavipsychrobacter sp. | reverse complement strand
TAGATAAGGCAGAGCAGTTGGCAGCATCAGAAGACTGGAAAGCAGCAACACAAGTGTTCAAAGACCTGATGGATGAGTGTAATGCTATCGGTCGTACCTTTCACGACAATAACGAAGAGCTATGGAATCGTTTTATCGCGGCTAAGAATGCCTTCTTCGACAAAAAGAAAGAACACTATAACGAGATACAAGAAGAGCAGGAAGAAAACCTGAAAAAGAAGTTGGTATTAGTAGAGCGTGCTGAAGAGATGCAGGAGAATACCGACTGGAAGAAAACATCTAACAGCTATAAAGAGCTGATGGATGAGTGGAAAGCTATTGGTCGTGTACCGGCAGAGAGGTCAGACGAGCTATGGGATAGACTTAATGCAGCTAAAGATAAGTTCTATAGTGCTAAGCGTGAGCATTTCCAAGCTTTCAAAGTATCGTTAGAAGACAATTATGCACAAAAGCTAGCACTATTAAAACGTGCTAAGGATATAAAGAGCTCTACACGTTGGCGCGAGGCTACTGATGAGATGAACGAGCTAATGACAGAGTGGAAGAAGATAGGTCCTGTACCACGCGAGCATAGCGATGCTATTTGGGAAGAGTTCATTGGTGCGCGCAAACAATTCTTCAAACGTAAGGATGAAGATCGTGAGCGTAGAAAACAATCTGCGGAAAAGCGCATCTACAATCGTGAATCGCAAACAAAGAATTTCTTAAGCAAGCTGGAAAGCGAGCTGAAAGAAGAAGAAGATAAGCTAGCTGATTTTGAAGAAGGGTTGAAGAACATTGACCCTAGTGAGAAAAAAGCAGATGAACTAAAAGAGCACCTTACTAAGCTAATAGGGCAGACCAAGAAGAAGATAGAACATAAGAAAGAAAAGCTGGACGAAGTGACCAAGCAGCTAGGTGAGATAGAAGAAAGAATAGCGGAGAAGGAAGCTAAAGAAAAAGATGCTAAGCAGGAAGAAAAGAAAGACGATCCAGCACCAAAACCTGAGGCTAAGGTGGAAGAACCTAAGCAAGAAGAAGTAAGTGTCGATGTGTCTAGCGAAGCTGATAGTACTACTACCGAGCAGAATGATGATAAGCCTAAGGAGTCTTAGTTCTCCTCAGCTTGCCTTACTGCTAATATGATATCTTTTATTTTGCCGTCTCCTTCGTAGGCGGCAATTAGTTTTTTATCCTTATCGTAAATGATGATATGTGGTACATACTGTGTGCCATAGTAAGAGTGGAAGAATCCTGTATTCTCTTGCCCTACGGTTATTTGCTTTTTATACTTAGCTAAGCCCATCTTGTTGTAGAAGTCTCTTATCATGCTTAGTGGCATGGGGCTGAACATGTATATCTTGGTCTTTTTGAATTCTTTGATGTTATCCAGTATCTCTTTGGTCACTATCTCACAGTGGTCGCAGTCGGGGCTGAAGAACATAAGCACTACCGACTTATTTTTAGGAGCTTCAAAAGTATTTACCTGTGTAGTGCTATCTAGCAGTAATATCTGAAAAGCTGGGAGAGTGGGATGCTTTTGATATGGTAGCTCATCTTTTGTTTGCTGTGCCATAGCATTTACACTCATCGAAATAATAATACCTGCAAGTAGAACAATACGCTTCATCTCCAATATTTGTGGGCAAAGCTAAATGAATTGTAACACAATATTTGTTAGAGCTTTTCTAACTTCATGTTTTTATAAGCGAGCCTACTTATGTCAGTTAACGAGCAACTTTTTCTGGATAGATATAATAACCTGAATGAGAACCAGCGCGAAGCTGTAGACACCATCTACGGACCTGTAATGGTAATAGCAGGACCGGGTACGGGTAAAACAGAAGTGTTGTCTATGCGTATAGCAAACCTGCTACGTAGTGAAGCACAGGTGCAACCTTCAGAGATATTATGTCTTACCTATACGGATGAGGCTACTAACTCTATGCGCCGCAGGTTGGTGCAAACGATAGGTACGGCTGCACACAAGGTGAATATCTGCACCTTCCATGCTTTTTGTAATAATGTGATACAGAACAACAGTGAGCTGTTCGGTATCCGCGCGCTACAGCCTATTACCGACTTGGAACGTACGGAGCTGCTGTATGAGATGATGGACGAGTTGCCCAAAGGTCATGAGCTGAGAAGGCTGAGTGGTAATATCTATTTCGATGCTAATAAACTCAACCGCCTATTCGATATGATGAAGCGGGAGAACCTGACCGCAGAAGATATAGAAAAGGCAATTGATGAATACATAGCAGACCTGCCCAACCGTGATGAGTATATCTACAAACGCAATGGTAAGGGCTATAAGAAAGGAGACCTAAAGCAGGCTAAGGTAGACGATGAGGTGCGGAAGATGAATGATACCAAAGCTGCTGCTAAGCTCCTTAATGTATACACAGAGAAGATGAAAGCGGCAGGTCGTTACGATTTCAACGACATGATAATATGGGTGCTGCAAGAGTTCAATGATAATCCTGCATTACTGCTCAGCTATCAAGAGCGTTACCAATTCATCTTGGTAGATGAGTTTCAAGATACCAATGGAGCACAGAGCGACCTGATAAAGATACTGACGGAGTTTTGGGACGACCCGAACATCTTTGTAGTGGGCGATGACGACCAGTCTATATACGAGTTTCAAGGTGCGCGTATAAGAAACATCATAGAGTTTTACGAGCGATATAAGCAGAGTATAAAGGTCATTATCCTAAAAGACAACTATCGTTCATCCCAACCAATATTGGATATAGCCACAGCTACCATCCAAAACAATGAGCAAAGACTGATAAAACAGCTGCACGACCTACAGCTGGATAAGAACATCAAGTCGTCGCTACCACGCTTCAAAGAGCAGAAAGAGATACTACAGCCAACAGTAGTAGAATACCCGAATGTGATGCATGAAGAGGCGGCTATCATTAAAAAGATAGAAGACCTGCAACGTATTAAAACACCTCTTAGTACTGTGGCGGTCATCTATGCACAGCACAAGCAGGCCGATAATCTCATTGCTATACTAGAGCGTAAGGGTATTCCTTATTCGGTGAAGAAACCTGTGAATATACTCAACCTTCCTACGGTAGACCTGATACTGAAAATTGTACAGTATTTGAACCTGGAGCGTCAGCAACCTTTCAGTGGAGAGACCTTATTGTTTGAGATGATACATGCGCCATACTTTGGCATCAAGCCAACGGATATTGCCATGCTATCGTTATACATGCAGGCCAATAAGAGTAAAGACAATACTCTACGCTATTGGCGATTGGTGCTGAGCAACACGCTACTGCTAGAGGCGCAAGACCTTTCTTCAAAACAAGCATTCATCAACTTTGGTAAGTGTATAGAAGACTGGCTATCTGCACTAGACCAAGTGCCGCTGCCAATGCTTATAGAGAAGGTAGTATATGAGAGTGGCATGGTGAAGTATCTTTCTCAAAACAAAGAATATACTTGGAATATACAGGTGCTTTATACCTTCTTCCAGCATGTGAAGGATGCCTATGATAGAGACCATAGAATAACATCGGAAGCTTATCTGCAAATGATAGATAAGATGAAGACGGAAAACATATCGCTACCTGTGCAGCGTGTAGTGCAGAATGAAAATGGTGTCCAGTTTTACACAGCACATGGCTCTAAGGGTAATGAGTTTGAACACGTGTTCTTAGTAGGCTGTACCAAGAAGTTTTGGGAGAGCAAGACAGGTGGTACTAATGAATATAAACTACCCGATACCATTACCGCTACAGAGGTAGATAAAGAAAAGAGCTATAAAACTGAAGTAGCGCGTAGGCTATTCTATGTAGCATTGACCAGAGCTAAGAAACGCCTGCATATTTCTTATGCGTTGGAAGATAACAATGGCAAACCGTTAGAGCATTCAGTATTCATAGATGAGATAAGCAAGCCTGAGGATAGGGTACAAGAGACCATTGCAGAAGAACGATTAGTGCCACATATGCAGCTGGCAATGGAGCCTGTATCAGAAGTGAAGATAGAGCTGGCGAACAACTTGTGGATAGACAAAGTGTTGCAGTCGTTCATCATGAGCTATACTACCTTGTCTAAATACTTGAAGTGTCCCGTATCGTTCTACTATGAGTATGTGCTGAAAGTACCATTCCAAAAGAACGATGCCATGGCATTTGGTAGTGCGGTGCACGATGCCTTAGAGCGTATGTTCATCATTATGAAGAAGAATGGCGGAACCTTCCCGGATAAAGAAGAAGTGATAAAGCTATTTGATAATGGTATGTTCAGAGAACGCTCTGCGTTTACTGATGTGCAGTATGACAGGCGTATGGAGCAAGGACATACCTTGCTAGAAGAATATTACGATACTTATATAGATACCTTCCATAAAGAGGTGGAAGTAGAATACTCTGTACCAAGATATATACTGAATGGTGTACCGATAACGGGTAAGATAGATAAGCTGGAGATACATGGTGATAGTTGTACAGTAGTAGATTACAAAACGGGTAACCCCGACAACTCTGCAAGTAAGTTCACTGCACCACCAAACGATGCCGAACCAAATGGTGGAGACTATTGGAGACAGATGGTGTTCTACAAGATACTGTTAGAACACTCGGAGAGTACACTACGCGTCACCAATGGCTATTTCGATTATGTAGAAAAAGGCAGAAGGTCTAATGAGTATAAGCGTATACAAGTACCCATGTTTGCCGAGGATGAGCAGATAGTACTTAAGCAGATGAAAGACGCATATACTGCTATTATGAACCATGACTTTGATAAAGGGTGTAGTAAGGAAGATTGTTACTGGTGCAACTTTGCACGTAGGTATCAATTATCTCGCCCTGCCGATGCTCCTGAACAGATGCAATTATTATAATTACAAAAACACCAATCCATGACTGATAAAGCTTATGTACAGAATCTAAGAGTACCTACAGAGGAAGACCCGTTAAGAATATTGGTAAGTGCATGTTTATTAGGTACTACCTGTGGCTACGATGGTAGTGCTAATGGAGAATATCCATCTGCATTGAAACTCATGAATTATAGAACGGCGAAGCTTACAAGGTTTTGTCCTGAAGATTTTTCTTTCGGCACGCCTAGAGAGATGTGCGATATACACGGTGGCACGGGTATGGACGTGTTGGATGGTAAAGCAAAAGTACTTTCTGAGAGTGGAGTAGATTGGTCAGAAGGAATGATAAAGGCCTCAGAGCGCATGGTGGAAATAGCGAAGCAAGAAAGGGTAGAAATATGCGTGATGATGGACATTAGCGCGGCATGTGGCAGCCAAGTAATATACGATGGTAACCGTTTTGCAGAAGAGAAGAAATATCAGATAGGTATGGGTGTAGCAGCTGCTCAACTAATGAGAGCCGGTTTCAAGGTCATAAGCCAGAGGGACTACGCCTCTTTAGAAATATTATACCAAAAACTAGACCGCACCCATACCATTAATGATGATGCTATTGACCATCATGAAATAGATTGGTACAAAGAGTATTTCAATAAATAATGTATACTATTTGTGGTCAGCATATTTGTGACTGCATATGTCGCAAATGTCTTCCTGCTCATGGTTTGGAATAAAACCTGTACAGTTACAATCTTGCACCGTGCATGGTCCTTTTTCTAAACTAGTATTGTTTTCTACTCTGGTATTTTCTGTGTTATGTTTTTCTATGTTGCTCATACTTATATAACAGTAACAGTAAAGGAATTGTTTAGCATTCAGACCTATCCTATAAAAAAAAGTCCCACAAAACTGCGGGACTTTTTAGTGTATAATGTTTGTGCTACTTACTCTTGCATTTCCATTTTCATTTCTACACGGCGGTTCTTCGCTCTACCTTCTCTAGTGCTGTTGTCACCAATAGGGTTGCTAGAGCCATGTCCGTCTGCATTAAGTCTTGCAGCGTCAATACCTTTAGATATGAAGTAGTCTCTTACGGCATTAGCACGCTCTTTAGATAGACGGTCGTTTACCTTATCGCTACCCGTATTGTCAGTATATCCATCAATGTTCATGATGTATGCAGGGTACTTTTTCAACAACTCTACTATCTCGTCTAGCAGTGCAAATGAGCTTGACCTTATTGTAGACTTACTCAACTCAAACTCTACAGCTGTAGCTGCAAATTCTAATTGCTCTTCTTCCTCTTCTGTTACCTCCGGACATCCATAGTTTGATGCAGGGCCAGCTTCGTCAGGGCAGCGGTCTTTGCTATCTATCACGCCATCATTATCTCTATCAGGGCAACCAGCATACTGAGCTAAGCCGGCAACAGTAGGGCACTCATCATCTATATCTACAATACCATCACGGTCAGTATCAGGACAACCTTGGTGTGCTTCAGGGCCAGGCGTTTCAGGACAACGGTCATCAGCGTCAGCTATGCCATCTTCATCCATATCAGGGCATCCGTCAGCAGATATAACACCTGCTATGTTAGGACATTTATCTACTGAATCCAGAATACCGTCACCATCTTTATCAGGCACAGGGCAGCCTCTTAATTCCCATGTTCCTTTTTCTTTAGGGCAAAGGTCTTTCTTGTTCGATACAAGGTCTTTATCATTATCCTTAGGGCGTTTGTAGTTGAACGGTACATACGCGCCAAAGTACATGTTGAAGCCTTTAGTATTATTACTAAAGAACCCAAGCATATCGTCACTACCCAAAAAGAAACCTGCAACACGTACGCCAAGACCGGCACGAATGTTCTTTGCCAATGTGTTATAAGTTATTGGCATACCTACGCTGAATATTCTGTTATCCCAGCGAGGTGTAACGGTGAACTGAGAGTAGTTAGAGTTACCAAAATCAGAACGCTGTGCTATGTTGGCAACGAACATACCGTTTACGTACAAATTCTTTATTACATGATAGTCTGCCGATACTACAAGTGATGTAGGCATGGTAAGACGTGTGCTTGCATTGTTGCCAGAACCAGTATCTACACTAAAGCCTCTATTCTCTGCATACTGTTTTAGTAAAGAGTAGGTTTTAAAACTATCTGATGTTGCCTCTCCTGTAATACTACCTGTACCACTTATTCTAGCTTCAAAGTTGGTACCATTGTACTTGATAGCCCCAAAGTCAGTTATCGATGCTGATAGCCTTAGTTTGTATAGGTTTTGAGAGCGATCTAGCACGTTCTCTTTACCATCCATATCATAACGATACTTTTTGTTCTTATGGTCTGGTCTCCACTCGTATACAACACCTATATCTCCTCCAAAGCCTTTACCAAGAGAGTTGAACAGATAGTCGTTGATATTATTACCAAACTCATCATCATCATTTAGTGTAGTAGCAAAGTGTAGGTCACTATTAGTTACATATACAGAGTCCTTACCCGCATAGGATATCACATCCATATTGTTTGAAGTAAGGCTGATATAACCTGCTCCCATCAAGTAGCGTACTGTAATACCACCTTTTACAAAGTGCTCACCACCATCATATAGCACACCACCATAGCTAAGTCCTAGCTCCGTCCAAGCATGTGCTGTGTAGTTGAAGTTATTAGCCCTTACTACGTAGTCGCTATTAGATGAGTTTCTGAAATCTTCATCTATTAATGTTCTGAAAAGGTCTTTATTGAAGTTGTGTACCTGGTTGATAGCACGTACACGTGTAGTGATGGCTATGCTGTGTTTATTGTTCAGGCTTATCATTGCTCCTGGTCCTCTTACTTCTGCATAAGGAGCAAGCATGTTCAGATTATCACCTTCATTGAAGTTAAGGAACGATGCAAAGGTCACGCTCTCATCATCGTTGATATATTTAAGTGCCTTCTTTGTTTTGATACCTGCAAGGCTGTTGTCAAAACCTGCATTCAATGAGAACAGGTCTATGGTGAATTTGTGTCTGCTATCTGCAATATTCGCAGGGTTCAGGTACAGACCGTTTGTCCCGCTCCAATTGCTGGTAGCTATACCTATGTATCGCTGTGCTGATGAGCTGAGTGTAAGACCCATCATTAAGCAAAGCAGGAGTGTGATCTTCTTCATATAGAGTGTTTGTAAATAAAAGATGTAAAGCGTATCCCTTATACTGTTATATAT
>CAZPDA010000141.1:0-8106 GCA_964585115.1 uncultured Flavipsychrobacter sp. | reverse complement strand
GTTTTATATATCCTAGTGGTCAAAAATAGTTTTGTTTAACTTTTACTATTTAACAGATAAACAAAATCTATTTGTACGGCATGTTAGTTTGTTTAACTTTGTAATCACAAACACTAAACAAACAACAATCGAACAACTCAAACTATTGTTTAACATCATTATACCAAAAACTAAACAGTATGACTACTAGAGATTTTAATAACTTGGTTGCGGTTGAAAGTGATTTTTTAAAGCCATATGCATACTCTCTAACACACGACAATGAGGATGCAAAAGACCTGTTTCAGGAAACTATGGTACGTGCGCTATTAAATCGAAGTAAGTACAAGGTTGGTACAAATCTTAAAGCTTGGCTTTATACTATAATGCGCAATATCTTCATCAATAATTACCGCAGAAATAAGAAGTTCACTAAAGTATCTGCAGATGCTCCTGAAGATGTTGTAATGTATCAAGCTCAACATACTACTAACAACGGTGGTTGGAGTAATGCAAGGATGAATGAGATAAAGTCTGCTATTGATGCATTGCCTCCTGTTTTTAGAGTATCTTTTGAGCTATATTATAATGGTTACAAGTACCAAGAAATAGCAGATATGCTTAATGAACCTTTAGGAACTATAAAAAGCCGTATACACTTTGCAAGAAAAATGTTAGTTTCAAAGTTAGATCGTTAAATTTATAATAACTAAATGTATCCCTATTGGAGAATGTAGTAGTAATTGGAAGTGGATTTGCTGGACTATCAGCAGCTTGCTTTCTTGCGAAAGAGGGATATAAGGTTACAGTATTAGAAAAACATGAACAACCCGGTGGTAGAGCACGTTCATTCTCTGCCAGCGGGTTTACTTTTGATATGGGACCTAGCTGGTATTGGATGCCAGATGTGTTTGAGCGATTCTTCAACCAGTTTGGCAAATCCGTATCAGACTATTATACACTTAAAAGGCTCGACCCATCTTATCAAGTATATTGGGAAGATGGTGTAACACCTATTCCGGCATCGTATAATGAATTGAGAAGTTTTTTTGAAAAAGTAGAAACAGGTGCAGGCAATGCGCTTGATAGGTTTTTAGAAGAGGCTGCTTATAAATATGATGCGGGCATCAACACATTCGTACACAAACCCGGGCTTTCTATTAGTGAGTTCATAAATATTGAGGTATTCAAGTCGGTATTTAAAATAGATCTGCTAAACAACATGCACAAACATGTAAAAAGCTACTTTAAAAACCCCAAACTCATACAGTTAGCAGAATTTCCTATACTATTTCTTGGTGCACTTCCTCAAAATACTCCAGCACTGTATAGCCTGATGAACTATGCCGATATGAAATTAGGCACATGGTACCCTATGGGCGGTATGGTACAGATAGTAGATGCTATGTATTCTTTAGCCAGATCATTAGGGGTAAAGTTCTGCTTTGGTGAAGATGTTCAGCATATCAACGTTATGGCATCTTATGCTAATGAAGTAAGAACTAACGTACAGACGCACAAAGCCGATATAGTAGTAGCAGCTTGCGACTATCATCACTGCGAGACCAAATTACTAGACAAAGAATATCGCAACTACACTGATAAATATTGGGAGAGTCGCAGTATGGCTCCCTCGTCATTGCTATATTACATAGGGCTAAACAAAAAAGTAAAAGGTTTACAACACCATAATCTATTCTTTGATGCTGCATTTGACAAACATGCGGCAGAACTATATACCGAACCACAATGGCCTGAAGACCCGTTGATGTATGTATGCACACCGTCTAAAACGGATAGCACAGTAGCTCCTGAAGGTTGTGAGAATATATTTGCACTGATACCCGTAGCACCGGGTATGGAAGATAATGAGGATATCAAAGCTCATTATTACAACATAGTTATTAATAAAATAGAAGAACGAACCAACGAAAAGATAAAGGATAGTGTAGTATATAGTAGAAGCTTTGCTCACAATGATTTTGTTGGTGAGTACAATTCGTTTAAGGGTAATGCATATGGTTTGGCCAATACACTTAAACAAACTGCAATACTCAAACCTTCTATCAAGAACAAAAAAGTAAAGAACCTGTTTTATACTGGGCAATTAACAGTTCCCGGACCCGGAGTACCTCCATCTTTAATATCTGGTGAGGTAGTGGCTAAGCAAATAGCACGATATTTTAAACTAAAAACTGTCTAGCTTATGATGCAGCTTTTTCATGAAGTAGGTCATCAGTGTAGCCAATTGGTTACTAAACGATATAGTACTTCTTTTTCTAGTGCTATACGCCTACTTCATCAAGATCTTCGTGCACCAATATATGATATATACGGGTTTGTACGCTTTGCTGATGAGATAGTGGATACTTTTCACGACCATGATAAAGAAGCACTACTCGAAGACTTCAGCAAGCAAACATGGCAAGCAATAGAGCAGGGCATTAGTTTGAACCCTATTCTACATAGTTTTCAGCATGTGGTCAAAAAGTATAACATTCCACACGACTTAATAAAAGCGTTCTTGTATAGCATGGAGTTAGACCTACATAAAACAGAATATAAAACCGCGCATGAGCTGGATGAATACATATACGGCTCTGCAGAGGTAGTAGGACTTATGTGTTTATGTGTGTTTTGTGAAGGAGATAAAGAACAATATAAAAAGCTAAAAGAACCTGCCAGAAAACTGGGAGCAGCCTTTCAGAAGATCAATTTCCTTAGAGATATACAGGCAGACCATAACGACCTGAATCGCACTTATTTTCCTGAGCTAGACTTTTACAGATTTGACATCATAATAAAAAAGCAAATAGAAGACGGTATTAAGCAAGATTTTGAAGAAGGGCTTGTGGGGATAAAACAGCTGCCTTGGAAGGCTAGGTTTGGAGTATATACTGCATACAAGTACTATTATGCACTTTTCAACAAGATAAAACAGACTCAACCTGAAAGAATTTTGTCGCAAAGAATACGTGTACCGGATTATCAAAAAGCCCTAATATTGCTTAGAGCAGGATTTAATAACAGACTCAACCTTCTATAGCATATGGCAATAGATACTAAAAATGTAATACTGGTAAATGAGCAAGATGAGTGGTTGGGCACTATGGAGAAGCTTGAAGCTCACCAAAAAGGATTACTACACCGTGCATTCTCTGTATTTGTGATAAATGATAAGAACGAGATGCTACTGCAACAACGTGCAGACGGCAAGTACCACTCAGGAGGGTTATGGAGCAATACATGTTGCTCTCACCCTGCGCCTGGAGAAAGTACTAAAGCTGCTGCTCATAGACGCCTACAAGAAGAGATGGGGTTTGACTGCGATATAGATGCCATATTTACACTACGATATAAAAGTGATGTAGGAAATAGTTTGATAGAGAACGAATACGACCACATATTTATAGGGAGGTATAGCGATACCGTAGAACATAACCCCGAAGAAGTAAAAGATCATAAATTCGTTTCTATAACGGAACTGGAACAATGGATAAAAAATGAGCCGGATGCATTTACAGCATGGTTTCATTTAGCATTGCCCAAATTCTTAGCCCACCTCTCTGAAGAGCATCAAGCTGCCTAGTGAATACTCGGAAAAAAGTAATTGTAATAGGTGCAGGCATAGCAGGTTTAGCTGCTGCTGCTAGAATGTCTTATAATGGTTTTGACGTAACAGTATTTGAACAAAATGACACTTATGGAGGCAAGTTAGGGCACCTTCTGAAAGATGGTTATAGCTTTGATACAGGACCATCTCTATTTACTCAACCCTATATTTTTGAAGAGCTCTTTTCTTACTGTGGCAAAAGCTTCAAAGACTATGTTTCCTATCATAAGCTAGATGTCAATACGCACTACTTTTATGAAGATGGCACTACGCTTCTAGCTTATCAAGATCATCGCAAACTCTTTGATGAGGTTAAAGCACAACTAGGTATTGACTCTTCAGCACTTGCAAAGTTTCTACAGGCCGCTGAAAAAGCTTATAGTAATATTGGCAGTATATTTTTAGACGAGCCAATACATAAATTAGCAACATGGACGAGCAATAGAATACCCAAAGCATTAGCTCATGTAAAGCTAGACTACCTCACCGCCTCCATGCACAGCTATCATGAAAAAACTCTAAAACATCCTAAACTAGTGCAGTTGTTCGACCGTTTTGCAACTTACAACGGTTCTAATCCTTACGATGCTCCTGCTATGCTATCTATGATAGCACATTTAGAAATGAATGAAGGAGCATATTATCCCAAAGGGGGCATGAGGAGTTTAAGTAACGCAGTCTACCAGCTATGTTTAGACCTTGGTGTTACCTTTCTATTCAATACTAATGTTGAAAAAATAAGCACAACGAATGGCGCAGTAAATGGGGTCATAGTAAATGGAAAGCACTTACAAGCCGACTATGTGATAAGCAATAGCGACGTGTATTATACCTACAGAGAACTGCTGAAAGATGAAGACAGAGCATCTAAAATAAAAAAGCAAGAGCGCAGCAGTAGTGCTATCATTTTTTACTGGGGTATCAAATATAGCTTCCAACAGTTAGGTTTACACAATATCTTCTTTGCAAAAGACTATAAAGCTGAATTTGACTCCATCTTCACACAACATACTGCATACGCAGACCCAACCGTATACATAAACATCACCAGTAAGGAGGAAGTAAACCATGCACCTGAAGGTTGTGAGAACTGGTTTGTACTTATCAATACACCTTCATCAACCCATGTACAAGGTAAAGAGTGGATAGAACACGTAAGAACTAATGTTATTAAGAAGCTGAATAGAATGCTACAAACAGATGTATCAGCACTTATTGAGGCAGAAGAGGTACTTACACCAGCATTAATAGAACGAAATACAGGCTCCTATCTTGGTGCTCTATACGGTACGGCATCAAATGCTACAATGGCAGCTTTCAATCGTCACCCAAACTATTCTAAGCAATACAAAGGACTATACTTTACAGGAGGTACAGTACACCCCGGAGGGGGAATACCTCTGTGTTTGCGCTCTGCAAAGCTAGCTACAGAGCATATACTTAGCTCTTAAAACTCATAACAACCAATATCCGGTTGTCCGTCTCTTGCTTTACCCTCGATATCTGTATTTAGGCCACTAACTGATATACCTGCATTTATCAGAGGAGAACCACCCATTGGCTTGAAGTTCCATTCACTATAGTTCTCAAACTTAGGATCCTCATTTAGAGTATTGCTTGTTAAAGTAACTGCTGAAGGTATAGTATCCTTTATTTTAATAAGACAATGGTCTAATGTCAGGTCGTACAGTGCGCCATTATCTCCACGTGTTAGCAACTCGTCTTCTATTGATCCCCATATTACACAATTGCGTAGTGTTGCTTTTAGATCTCCAATATACCGTGTTGTATTAGTAACATCAAAGTAGTTGAATATACCTACTGCTGGATTATCTATATGGCTCACTTTTTCGTCACCATATATTACAAAGTTGCAGTTATTAAACTCGTACAACCCACCTTGAAAGATAGCCAACGCAGATGCACCACAATTGTTTATCAAACAGTTCTCAGCATATATGGTGCTTGTAAAGCTTAAGATACCATAGCCAATAGAGTTCTCAATAATAGTGTTTCTGATATCCAGCTGTACATCATTACCATCTATTATTGTGTCTACTACTTGTATAGCTGCAGGTTGTACAAAGCCCCCGTTTAACGTGGTACTATTACCGCAGTTTTTAAGAATAGCATAATTTATTTTATTGTTGGTACTCTGTTGTGTGAAGTATAAACCACCCCACTCTCCAGGGTAGCCTTCATCTCCAAAATATTTCCTGTCTAATCTATCTCCCTGAAACACAACCTCATTATCCTTTGCTCCGTTAATATTGAGTGTACCTATTACATACAATCTAGAGTTAGCATGCACATATACCTGACAGCCTGCAGGAAGTGTTAAGGTTGCTCCCTCGTCTACATATGCGTTATTAATAATAACGTATGGTTTATCCGTCAGCCATGTTTGTGTAGCTAATACACTGTCTACTATATAGTAAGCATTCTGCCCATAGGCTACAAAAGGAATTGAATAATCTTGACCATTTAATGTAGCTATAAGTTGATCCTGAACGATAAATGGATTGTCAGCATTAGTCGGGTCAATATTTACTGTTGCAAATACATATATACTGTCCTTTGCTGCTACCTCAAGGTCAGTAACAACATTACCTGCAATACCATTCACATTTAAGTTGAAAAAAGAATTACTCCCATCATTAAGTCTTACCGAGCTAATCTTTACAGCCTGATCTTGCGGGTTATAGATCTTAACACTGGCAGTATAGCTACCTAATGAGGTGAACACAGTATCAAACATCAAAGTATCAACAGAAAACTGCAGCTCCCCTCCACTAGATAATATCTGGTCTTTCTTACATCCAAATAGAAAAAAAGATATAAAAGATACCAATGCTACAGTTCTGAATATAGTTCTTGCCTTCATATAAGTTATTACAAGCATTAAAGATAAGGAAGTGTATTTATAACGCTCTATTGATAATATTATTTCATATCAAGTATATGTTGCAATATTTGTAGGCTTATATTTCACAATAGCTATTATAGGTTTACTTTTGCTGTAGAATATGAGCTGTATCACAATACTATCTGACCTGGGGTTACAGGATGCGTCTGTTGCATCAGTAAAGGGTATTTTAATGCAGCATAATGGTAGTACACCTATCATTGATATATCTAACAACGTAGAGCCTTTTCATACACAACAAGCTTCATATCTATTAGCCGCAGCATATAAACATTTTGCAAAGGGTAGTTTTCACTTAGCACTGTTCGATATCTTCCACCAAAAGAACCCGACATTAATGTTAGCAGAAGTGTATGGACATTATTTTCTAGTGCCTGATAATGGGATATTGCCGCTAGCTTTTGATCCAACAGATATAAAAAATGTGTGGCACTGCTATACACTTTCGGAAGGAGAAAAACTTGTAGACTGGGTTAGCGCAGCATCTAAGACCATAAAAAGATTAGAAGGGGGTACGCCTGATAGCATAGAGCTATCCCAAGCAGAGTTAACAACACAACTAAAAGGCTTTAAACCAAGAATTGACAGTAACTCTATTGAAGGTCAGGTAATACATATTGACCGTTTTGAAAATGTAGTAATAAATATCACCAAGGCAGATTTTGAAACTATTGGGTCTGGAAGGCCTTTCACTATACAATTTGTAAAGGGTGAAGCTATAGATAGCATTAGCAGTCATTATAATAGTGTAAGAGAGGGGGAAAAGCTTTGTCGTTTTAACTCAGCAGGTTATCTGGAAATAGCGATAAACCGAGGAAATGCTGCTGGTCTATTCGGACTTAGTATGCAGAGTGAGAAACAACTTATCTACAAAACAATTAAAGTAAACTTTGAATAATGATAGTACGAATAGTACAAATGACTTTCAAAGCTGACGAGACTGAGAACTTCTTGAAACTCTTCAATGAAAGAAAGGAAATGATAAGAGGGTTTGATGGTTGCAACCATTTAGAGCTATGGCAGGATGCCAAACAGTCAAATGTTTACTTTACTTATAGTATGTGGGATAGTGAAGAACATTTAGACCGTTATCGCTTTTCTGAGCTATTCAAAGACACTTGGGCAAAGACAAAAGCATTGTTTGCAGATAAGCCAAAAGCTTGGAGTGTCAATAAAATGATGGAAGTAGAACCAAAATAAAAGAGGCTTAAAAAAGCCTCTTTTATTTATAAGTTGTTTAATATTTTTTCTTGTATTTGTTTCAGCCTATCATTATCAACCTTGAGCTTTGCTCTGGTAAAGTTTAGGTCGTCAGCAGTATTAATAGGGAGTAAATGCATATGTGCGTGTGGTACTTCTAAACCAACCACACTTATACCACACCTATTACAGGAGAAACTCTTCTCAATTGCTTTAGCAATAGGTTTTGCAAATACCATCCATTTTGACAATAGTTCATCACTAAGATCAAAAGCTTTATCCACTTCTTGTTTAGGCACTACTAGTATATGACCTTCTACTAGAGGCATTATATCAAGAAAAGCTAAGAAATTATCGTCCTCAGCTATCTTAAAAGATGGGATATCTC
>CAZPDA010000140.1:0-8119 GCA_964585115.1 uncultured Flavipsychrobacter sp. | reverse complement strand
GTATTATACTATACCTGAATAAAATTATTTAAAAAGCTTATACCCTATCGTAAATCTTACATAAGGTTGGCTATATACTTTCTGCAATTCGGGGTTGGTAATGATGCTCGTATTCACTTGCTTGCCCTGTACGGATGCACCAATCAAAAAGCGTTCGCGCACGGTAGCTCTAAAGCCTATCACATACCCCCAGCGGGTAAATGTATTGGTGGTAGTAGTGCTGCCTATTGGTTGATAGCTGCTTATAGGGTCTCCTGTATTGCTGAAGAATGAATTAGGGTCTTGTGCCGCAGGCGGTGTTGGTCCTTGTGTATTAGTAGGGTATGTGGCCGACCATTGATCGTATGCAGTATCTGTAAACCCTGTAAAGTCTTGCCTGTTTTCCGTAATGCTCAATGTCTTGCTAATGGTCATAGACACACCACCAAATACAGAGAAGTTGGGCGACACTTTATACTGATACATCAGCGGTAGCTCTAGATCCCACAGCTGCTTGTTACTTACTACAGTGCTCACTACCGTAGAATCATAAGTACGGCTATAAGTATAGTTGGTAATGATGGTATCCTGTGCTTGCGGGCTTATGGATGTATCTCCAAGGAATACGGTTGTCATAGAGTCGTATATAGCACCGGTCACATCGTAGTATATACTTTCTCCAGATGGCTCATTGGTCAGCTTCACCATACCCATAAGGTATGCTGGCTGGAAGAGTAGCGATGACCTATCAGAAAGGTTGTATTGCACATATGGTGCTACCAAGTATTTATCTACGCGGTTGGCATCAAAGCCTACTTCATAGCCAATGTTTAACCCTGCTTCAAACTTACTAGCTTTAAGGTCGTCCTTATCTTTTACCACCTTTCTTTTCTTACGTTTAGATTGGTCTTTATAGTCGCCGTTCTCTGTAAGGTCTCCACCATTGTTGAATGGATCTAACGCAGCGGAATCAAGCAGTTGTTCTGCCTCTTCCTCTACAGTGACTGGTGGTGCGCTAAGGTCTCCTGCCTTGCGTTGCTTTTGCTGTTTTGCTTTAGGCTCATCTTTCTTGGCAACTAATGGGTCGGCAACTGTTTTATCTTTTGCTACTTTATCATCAGTCTTGTTTTCAGGCTCTTCTACTACTAAAGGGTCATCATCCTTCTTAGGCTCTTTTTTAGCTACTGGCTCGTCATCTTCATTTGCTTTTTCACTTTTACTTTTTGCTTTAGTATCGGCATCCTCATCCTTCTTAGTAACTACAGGCTTATCATCTGTTTTTACTACTTTATTGTCAGTCTTAGTATCAGGCTTGTCTGTAGCTTTTACTTTTTCACTTTTACTTTTTGCTTTAGTATCAGCATCTTGGTCTTGGGCCTTAGGGGCTGGTTGTTGCTCTTTTTTCGGAGGGTCTGAAGTCTTTGTATTTTCTTTCTTGCTTTGAGTTTTAGCTATAGCATCTTTGGGCTCATTAGTAGTTTTCACTTTTTGAGCACTGCTATTGGTCTTAGCATCAGCTATAGCGTCTTGGTCTTGGGCCTTAGGGGCTGTATCGTCGTCGTCAGATGCAGTTTTTTGCACCGTAGGGTCTACAGCATTATTAGGCTTAGGTGTATTGTTGGGGTTTGTGCTTTCTACTTTTCCTTTACGGTCATTGCTTTTTGACCTAGCAACATCATCGCTATTAGGTTTTACAGTTTGGGCATCTGTATTCGTAGATCTCTTGTTGTTAGCTACAGTACTGCTAATATTATCTGCTACTGTGCTTTTCGTTTGGGTTCTTTGGTTGGCAGCCCCATCACTTTTGTTGCTATTACTCTTAAGGTTGCCAGTAGTGCCGTCGAGGTCACTATCAGTGTTTCTTCCATTAGGGGTATTATTACTCTTATTATTGTTGGTGCCTTTTTTATTAGGCGCATTAAAGTTATTAGTTTTTTCGATATTATCACTATTAATATCTGAATCGTAGCCATTCCCGCCATTTATAGCATCATCTACATTGTCATTCTCATTCGTACTATCGTCTGTAGCAGGGGCTACAGGTTGCTGTACTGATGCCGGGGTTATTTTATTTGCAGGTGCATTGTCTCCACCATCGCGCGTAACACTCCATACCGTTAGCCCACCACCTACTAATAGTAGCAGCACGCCAATGTACCATAGCCAACGATAAGGGAACACAGGCCTGTTGTTGCTGCCTGAGCCTCCACCATGACCACCGTCATCGCCATCATCTAACCGTTGCTCCAATGCATCCCACACGGCAGGCGGTGGGGTCTCGGTGTGGTCACCGAGTGCATCGCGAAACAGGTCGTCGATATGTTTGTTACGTTCGCTCATTAACTTTCGTTGCTGCGACGGTTTTGGTTAATCAATGTTATTTTTTCTATCAATTGTTTCCTTGCGCTATTCAGGTGCCAGCGGCTATTCCCTTCACTAATATCCAGCAGCTGGGCTATCTCTTTGTGTGTGTACTGCTCAAAAACGAACAGGTTGAACACGGTCCTTGGAGTATCGGGCAGCTCATGTATCAGTGCCAGCAACTCCTTATATGCAATGCCCTGTATGGCATCACTATTCATATGTACGTTATCTTCTACCTCCCTCGTATCCGTTCTTTCTTTTTCTCTTATATACTTTCTAAGATGATCGGTTGTGGTGTGTACCACAATGCGATACATCCAACCCTCGAAGGAGCCTTTAAATCCGTACTGATCCAGTTTGGTAAAAATCTTATAAAAGGCATCATTGAGTATCTCGTCAGACATTTCCCGATGAGAGGTATACCTGCGAATAATGCCATAAGCTGTAGGAGCGAAACGATCATATAACTTTTTCTGCGCCTGTCGGTTTTTAGCAATACATTCCCTTATCAGGGCGGATAATTCATCCTGCCCCGTCTGCGCATTGTCTGCAGATAGGTATGTGGGCTTACGCTGTGACAAGCAAAAAGTAAATTTTATCTCATAGAGAATGGTTCGTTCTGCATAGGTTGACGACACAAGTTGTTGAATCGTTAGTTAATATTTGAATATTTTTTTGTCTAATATCTCAACTAACAAAAACAGCACTATTTACGTCTACATTAAAATGGATTAAAAATCAGGTCTATTAACCGTGGGTTCAGCATATAGGTTCATTTATTCGCTAACTTTAATATCTACCAAAATCTGCAGATGAAAAAAATGTTACATTTTTTAAGGAATGCTTTGTGCATATCCATCGCTATAGTAGCCCCCCTACTCTCTTCTGCAAAAGGCAGCAACCCCGATAATGTGCAACCACTATCGGGCGGCACACCGCTAAGCTTCATAGAGAACAAGGGACAGATAACAGACCAGTATCGCAAACAGCGTAAGGATATAGACTTCAAACTAAGCTCGGGAAACATCACAGTTTTCGTAGGAGACGGACAGCTACACTACCAATGGAGCAAAGTAGCTAATGTGGATGCGGTGAACCAACCACCACAGATATTCAATAAACCTGCAAGTGAGGGTAATACTTATATAGATCAAACTACAGAGTTTGACATGTATCGTATGGACGTAAAGCTACTTGGTGCTAATACCAACGCGAGCTATACCATAGAGGAGGTGCAGGACTACTACGAGCAATACTATACAGAGTTTTTGCCTGATGGTGCTAAGGCAAGATCATTCAAAAAGATAACGTATAAAGACATCTACCCGAATATAGATTGGGTACTATACATCAAAGACAATAAGCTGAAGTACGACTTTGTAGTACACAAAGGTGGTGATGCGCGCGACATAAGAATGCAATACAAAGGTGCAGATAATATCTCCCTAAAAGATGGCGCGCTGGTAGCTACAACACCATTTGGCAGCATTACAGAAGCTAAGCCATATACTTACGATATAGATAGTAAAGAAGAGATCAAGTCTTCTTACGATGAAGTATCTGCGTATGTAGATAACAAGCTGTTCTTTTACTTGGCTAAGTTCAGCACTGAGCAGAATGACAACATAGTAATAGACCCATCGCTGGAGTGGGCAACTTATTATGGTAGCACCAATACAGACAACAGCTACTCGGTAGTGACCGATACGGCTGCTAATGTATACCTGGCAGGGTCTACCAACAACACATCGAACATTGCAACCAGTGGTGCCTACCAAACTACTATAGGTGGTAATGTAGATGCCATGCTGGTACGTTTTACTGAGGCGGGTATCCGCAGCTTTGCTACTTACTATGGTGGCTCGGGCAACGATGACTTTTTCTCTACTACTATTGATGACAACCTGAACGTATACGTAGCGGGCACTACAGCCAGCACTACAGGTATAGCTACGTCGGGCTCGCATCAGCAATCGTATGGTGGAGGTTCGTCAGACTGTTTTGTAGTAAAACTAACACCTGCAGGTAGCCGCGTGTGGGCTACTTACTATGGTGGTACAGATAATGAAAAGACCAGTACAGAGTATCAGGTATTCATAGCTTGCGATAGTAGCAACAGCATATACATAGCAGGTAATACACGTAGTACGTCAGGCATTGCTACCAGTGGCTCCTTCCAAAGTAGCAACGGTGGTAATATTGATGGCTTTGTTGCTAAATTCAACAGTAATGGGGTACGCCAGTGGGGTACGTACATAGGTGGTAATGATAATGACAATATGCGCAAGATCGCCTTTAATAGCAGTGGAGACGTATTTGCAGCGGGTGAGATGCGTAGCTCAGGTTTAGGTACATCAGGCGCTCATCAATCTACCTTAGGGGGTAATAACGATGCCTTCCTTATCAAGTTCAATGGCTCAGGTGCTCGTCAATGGTCTACCTACTATGGAGGTACGGGCAGCGACTCGCCTCAAGGATTATATACCGATTATCAAGGCAATATATTCATGTCAGGCTCTACCAATAGTACCTCTGGCATAGTAACCAGTGGTACTTACCAAACCGTACTAAATGCAGGTGGTACAGGTTCTGCTTCCGATGCATATTTAGTGAAGTTCAATAGCTCGGGCGTGCGCCAATGGGGTACGTACTACGGCGGTGGTAATGTGGATCATAGTGGTGACCTGATGGTAGACCCTCAAGGGTATCCTGCATTTACAGGTACTACCAGTAGTGCATCGCATATTGCTACGCAAGACGGTCACCAAACCTCTATAGGTAGCACAGGTTTCTTTGATGCAGTATTCGCCATCTTCACCCCGCAAGGACAACTAAGCTGGGGTAGCTACTACGGCGGTACCGACCACGATTATGGTTACGGTATCAACGCAGCAGTAGGCGGCATTATATACATAGCAGGCTTCACAGGTAGTAGCAACAACATATCGCAGAGTGGACACCAGAACACAATGGCAGGTGCACCGGACGCATTTCTGGCCAAGTTCACACCAGATACTTCTGCATTCATCTTACAACCGTTCATAGATACGGTGCTTTGTGTAGACGATACGTTTACATTGAAGTATGGTGTTACCGCACCATTCCCAAGCAACAACACGTTTACAGTACTACTGTCTAATGCCAGTGGTTCGTTTACCAGCCCTACTGTTATTGGTACGGCTAACAGTGCTGGCGCAGGTACTATACTTTGTACCATACCTGCAAACACACCAACAGGTACAGGCTACAAGATAAAGATAGCTTACAGCAACCCTGTAGACACTTCTTTTGATAATGGTAACACAATAGATATAAAACCTAAACCCGTAAAACCCGTAGCTAGTAGCAACAGCCCTGTGTGTGACAACGAAACGCTCAACCTCACAGCTAGTACTACCACATCGGGCGTTACTTATTCTTGGACAGGACCACAGAACTATACTTCCAGCGTACAGAACGCTACGCGTACAGGACTGAACAACAACTCTGCAGGTGACTACATAGTAACAGCAGACCTTAACGGGTGCTCGCGTATGGATACTACAACCGTGGTCATCATCAATGCACCGGACAAACCAGTTGCTACCGCTAATAACCCACTATGTGAGGGAGAGACCTTAGGTCTAAAATCTACCACCACTACATCCGGTGTTACCTACCAGTGGGATGGACCTACGGCATTTAGCAGTACACAACAGAATGTAAACAGAACCAACATTCAACTATCGGATGCGGGTGATTATATCATAGCTGTTACTAAAAACGGCTGTACTACTAAAGACACGATAGATATAGTGGTAACACCAATACTCACGGTGAACCCAACAATAAACGTTAGCCCGGGCACTACGGTTTGTCCTACTACAGACCTTACCTTCTCGGTACAGAATCCGCAGACGGGTGCCAGCTACACTTGGACAGGGCCAAACGGCTTTAGCAGCAACGGTGCTACACCTACGCTTAATGATAGCAAGAAAATAGACTCAGGATATTATAAAGTAGTGGTATCACTTAATGCTTGCTCTATAGGTGAGGATAGTGTATTTGTAAACATTACCGATACCATCCAGCCACCTGTGCTAACGGGTAATGGACCTGTGTGTGAGGGCGATACACTAAGACTAAATGCTGCTACCATATATGGTGGCACGGGCGTCACCTTTACTTGGTACGAGGCATCAGGCGGTAGCTTTACAGGCAACTTCAACAAGCTGACCTACAACAATGCTGCACTGACCGATGGCGGGCAATACGTTGTGAAACTAGGCGTGAATGGATGTACTGCTTACGACACGCTGAACGTGACCGTGAAGCCTACACCACCTGCACCAACACTTAGCAATGACGGGCCTGTGTGTGAAGGAGACGATATAAACTTCACCGCTACTAATACTATGAGTGGTGTGAGCTATAGCTGGAGCGGACCTGGCGGTTATAATGCTAATGCACAAAACCCTACCATTACTAACATACAACTGAACCAAGCAGGAACTTATTATGCTACGTCTACGCTTAATGGTTGTGAGTCGGCAGCGAGTAGCACTACCGTAGTAGTGAACCCGACGCCACAGCCACAAATAACAAGCGACAAGCAAGAAATGTGTGAAGGCACAGACCTTGTGCTTACAGCTACGGGTAGCGTTGCAGGTACCTATAGCTGGAGTGGACCAAACAATTTAAGCAGTACTTCAGCCGCTGTCACTATTAGCAATGCAGCACTGAACCAAACAGGTATCTACACAGTAGAGGTTACTTCATCGCAAGGGTGTAAAGGAACAGATACGCAATACGTAGAAGTAATAGCCCTACCTACACAGCCTGAAGCTACAAGCAATGGTCCCGTATGCTCGGGCGATACGCTGTACCTAGACGTAACTAACTCATTGGGTAATGATGTGACCTTCTCTTGGTACTCACCAACTAGCTTTGTAGGCACAGGTAAGAGAACTTTCATATACCCAACTCCAGAAAACGGGTCGGGCAAATATGCAGTGATAGCAGACAGGCGCGGATGTACCCGTACTGACTCGGTAGACGTAATTGTAAAACCTACACCGCCTACACCAATAGCAAGTAGCAACAGCCCTCTGAACGAAGGGGAAACACTATACTTAAGACTGGAGAACCCTACAGCAGGTGCCAGCTATTTATGGTCAGGGCCATTTGGTTATCGTTCGCTTACGCAGAACCCCATCATCTCTCCTGTAGAGCCACGCAATGCAGGTATATACATCATAGCGGTAACGGTAGATGGTTGTACCTCTGATGCAGCAATAACAGTAGAGGTGAATCCGAAAAGAGATCCGAGAGAAACCTTTATACTATTCCCAAATCCTAACAATGGCGACTTTACCATAGCGGCAGAGAACATGCCGTACGATCAGGAGATAGTAGTAGAGATAGTGAACGAGATAGGCATGCTGGTATACAAAGACACAGCTAAGAGCCAAAACCTGACGCTAGAGAAAAAGATAAGCGTTGGTGGATACTTAGCATCAGGTGTATACATACTACGCACCTACCTAAGTGGCGAATTAAGAACTGTGAAATTCTCTATAGTACGCTAAGCAACAAACCAACATTTCTTTAATAGCAACGCCCCTCACTTGAGGGGCGTTATTTGTATCGCTTTACTATGGGTATTTTCATCCTATTTTGAGCATTAATAATATCGTAACTTGTACCTTAAAGCTACCACCATGCAGAAAGTGTATAGATATTTTTTAGTGAGTTTAGCATTGATGATATTTAACCTCTCATCAATAAATATCAAAGC
>CAZPDA010000139.1:0-8221 GCA_964585115.1 uncultured Flavipsychrobacter sp. | reverse complement strand
ATTTAATATTATCAATTATATTGAGATTATAATTTGTACACCCAGTTGTATGGATCTTCTACCTTACCATACCTAATATTGTTAAGCTCTTCTCTCAACCAAGGAGCTACTTTCCAAGTATCAACAGAAGGTAATGCCATTAACTCGTCTTTGTAAGTGAAATCTTTGATAGGTGCTATAGAAGCAGCAGTACCTGTACCAAATGCTTCTTGTAGCTTACCTGCTCTGTGTGCCTCACATATCTCGTCTATGCTTAGTGGTCTTTCTTCTACTTTGTATCCTCTATCTCTTAGTAGTTTTACTACACTATCTCGAGTAATACCTGCAAGGATAGTATCGCTAAGCTCAGGAGTTATCAGTACATCATCTATCATGAAGAAAACGTTCATGGTACCTATCTCCTGCACATATTTGTGCTCAAGACCATCCATCCAAAGTATCTGATTGTAGCCCATTTTCTGCACTTCCATCATTGGATACATACTACCACCATAGTTACCCGCAGCTTTAGTATATCCTATACCGCCAGGGAATGCTCTTACATACTTGTCGTGTACGTATATAGACACAGGGTCAGCATAGTAAGGACCAGCAGGGCTAGTGATTATCATGAACATGAACTTCTCAGTAGGTTTTATACCTATGAAGTCATCTACCGCCATCATGAATGGGCGAATGTAAAGTGAAGTTCTGTCTAGGCTTGGTATCCACTCCTTATCTAGGTCGATAAGTGTACGCATACCATCCATGAAGATATGTTCAGGTACATCCGGCATACCTATACGGTGTGCAGAACGGTTGAAACGTTTGTAGTTATCGTGAGGACGAAATATTGTAGGCTCACCTTGTTGGTTCTTATAAGCTTTTATACCTTCGAATATAGCCTGTCCGTAGTGTATGAAAGAAGTAGCAGGACTAAGGCTAAGGTTTTGGTATGGTTGTATTTCAGGAACACCCCACTCACCATTCTCATATATAGCTACAAGCATGTGGTCTGAATACAGCTTCCCAAACTGAATATTATTAGGATCGAATTGGTTCAATCTGCTCGATTCAGTTTTATTCACAATGATATCTAATGTTGAAACATCCATATGCGTTATATTATTAAGAGCTGAAGAATAAAATTCGCCACAAAGATAACCTATTTTTTTGACTTTTTATTGTTAAAACTATTGCTATATTCGCCGAAACACTTGCTATGACTGACATTCCGAGGATTATAACATCAGAAGTAATCAAAAGTGAACAGGATGTGTTTTGGGAGGACATATCGGCTGTAATAGGTGAATTGCCTCATAAAAATGTATTGATAATTAGTAGTGCTTTTGCTGCCGGTAGCGATAGTGAGACCCAATTGCAAAAGATGCTAGGTGCCTGCCAACTTACAGATGCCGACTACAACACGATACAGCTTGACGAAGGTCAGCAAGTGGCATGGAATAAGATTAGAGACCTATTGCAACCAGAAGTAATATTACTGGTAGGTGTAATGCCAAAAGACCTGGGTATCTCTGCCCTATTCCGTCTTAATTCGGTCAACAACTTTGATGGCATCGAGTGGATACCTACCCTTTCTCTGCCCAACTTAGAGCAACAACCTAATGCTAAAAAAAAACTATGGCTACAAGCTTTGAAGCCTTTGTTCGTAGACAAAACAGTCAAGTAACCATTGACAGATATTCATAAGATATTAAAAGAATACTGGGGATATAATGAGTTTCGTCCTTTACAGGAAGATATTATCAACTCCATTTTAGCCAAGCAAGATACAATGGCATTACTACCAACAGGTGGTGGTAAATCTATATGCTATCAAGTACCTGCATTGACCATGGATGGGGTATGCTTGGTCATATCTCCACTTATAGCGTTGATGCAAGACCAAGTAGCCCGACTTAAACAGTTGGGTATCAGAGCAGAGTGTATCAATTCAGGAATGCACTTTACAGATGTGAAACGTGTATTACAGAATACTTTGCACGGTGGCTACAAACTATTGTATATCTCACCAGAGCGTTTGCAGACCAGACTGTTTAGTGAGTATTTGCCTAATATGGATATCAGTATGATAGCCATTGATGAAGCTCACTGTATCTCTCAATGGGGGCTTGATTTCAGGCCGGACTATCTTAAGATAGCTGAACTAAAAGATATATTTCGGAATGTACCTGTATTAGCTTTAACAGCATCTGCCACGCAACAAGTGCAAGATGACATTTCTCAACAGCTAAAGCTGAAGAATACTCAAGTTTTCCGTCAAAGCTTTGAACGTAAGAATATCTATTATGAGGTAAACTATACTGAGAATAAGTATGGAACACTGCTATCACTTATAGACGATAATGCCTGCACTATTATATACTGTAGGAGCAGACGAAACACTATAGAGCTGAGCAACTACTTACAGCAACAAGGTATCAGCGCTATAGCCTACCATGCGGGTATGAGTAAACCAGACCGGGAACAGGCACAGCAACGGTGGATGAAGGACCAAAATAAAGTAATGGTTGCCACTACGGCCTTTGGTATGGGTATAGACAAAGCAGATGTACGCATGGTGGTTCATTACGATGTGCCTGAACACCTAGAGGCTTACTACCAGGAGTCAGGAAGAGCAGGTAGAGATAGCAAACCTGCTAAAGCAGTGCTCCTCTACAACAGTACAGATATAAAGCGCTTGAAAGAGAGTGTTAACATAAAGTATCCACCTACGGAATACCTACGGAAGGTTTATCAGTCTGTTGCAGAATATTTACAGCTACCCATAGGTGTAGAGCCTAATAAGTATTATGATTTTGAGCTTGAGGAGTTTTGCCGACGTTTCAAACTAAAAGCATTACCAGCATCCAGCGCATTGAAACTGTTGGAGCAAGAAGGCCTGTGGACAATGACCGATGCTGTATACAACCCTACTACGGTTCATGTAGTTGCTAGCCGTTCTGAGTTGGATGAATTGCCACGCATCAACCAAGACTTAAGTTATGTGATGACCCATATGCTCCGTTTGTATAGTGGTCTGTTCACACAACCGACGGTTATTCGAATTGGTGCTATAGCTAAGCAAGTAAAGATGCCGTATGAAATGATAGAACGAGCGTTGATGCAGTTACAAAGGTTGGAGTACATAGAATATAACAAGCCTCGTGTAGGTCCGCAGATGTTCTTTCATCATACCAGAGCCGATAGTAAATATCTTATCATCAATACAGAAAGGATACAACACCTAAAGCAGCTGCATCAGCAACGTACAGATGCTATGATAAGCTTTGTTACCAATAGTCATACTTGTAGAAATAAGATACTGCTCTCCTATTTTGATGAACTTGTGATAGAGAATTGTATGCACTGTGACTATTGTAATAAGCATAAAACAAAACCTCAGGTAGATACAGGTAAACTAAGAAATGAGATAGTAAATAAACTAAAACAGAGTGAGTGCACTCATATCAATGCACTATTGACTTCATTCCCTAATGCAATAAAAGAGGAAGCTGCTACGTTAATTCGCCAACTAATAGACGAGCAATACATTGTTATCAATAAGGATAATAGTATTTCTCTTGCTTGATAGCTTTATTATATTTGCCGCTTACGTTACACGCACAACATGACCGAGAATATAAGATTTGCCATAGTAGGATACGGAAACATAGGACAGAGGCATGCCCATCACATTATCAATAATGAGTCTACAGAACTAGTAGCTGTTTGTGATATACAGGATAGCAAAGCCAATGATATGCCTGAAGGTGTGATCTTTTACAATGACCTACCTAAGATGCTAAAGACCGAGGATGTAAATGTGTTATGTGTGTGTACTCCTAACTATCTACACGAAACTCATGCAATGGCAGGGCTAAAGTCAGGAATGCACGTAATAGTAGAAAAGCCAATGGCTATGAGCGTTGCAGAGTGTGACAGGATGATAGCAGTAGCTGAAAATGCTAACAGAACAATATTTGCCGTAAAACAGAACCGCTATAACGAGCCTGTACAAGCTGTAAAGCAATTAATAGAGAAAGGCAGCTTAGGTGATATCTATATGATACAGGTGAATTGCTTTTGGAACCGTGGAGATCATTATTATAAGGAAAGCAACTGGCGTGGTAAGAAAGATAGAGATGGGGGGTGTCTATTCACACAGTTCAGCCACTTTGTAGATATACTCTATTACCTGAATGGAACTGTAGATAGCGTAGAGGGTTGGATACACAACTTCGCACACAAGCACAATACGGAGGTGGAAGATACAGGTAGCTTTGTACTAAAAGGAAACAATGGTGCTATCATCAACTTCAACTTTACTACTTGTAGCTACAACCAGAATATGGAAGGGTCTATAACCATATTTGCGGAGAATGGCACTTTGAAAATTGGGGGGCAATACCTTAACACAATAGAATATCAACAACTAAAGGATGTAGAACTACCAAGCATCAATATATCAGCCAAAGCCAATGACTACGGTAAATATCAAGGCTCTATGAGTAATCATGATAAGTTGATACAGAACGTGGTAGATGTACTGCACAACAAGGAGACCATTACTACTACTGCTGAAGATGGCAGAGAAGTGGTCAATATTATCGAGCAGATGTATGCAGCAGCAGTTAAAGTATAAACTACTGCTTGCTGAATTGTGCAAAAGCTACTTCAGCTCCCGACGATACACGAACTATATAACTACCGTTAGCTAGCATAGATATATCTACAAGCTTGCTACTTTGTTGATGTGTAACCAACTTACCTGTCAGGTCAAATACATCTACTGTATAGGCATTCCAATTTGCTGGTATTGATATATGCACCTCACTTGTAGCAGGATTTGGATATGCTTCAATGGCTATAGCTTGTTTATTAGTGTTGCTTACACTTAGTGGTCTGTATTGGTCGCGATAGCGAATATTAGTTACAGTTTCAGTACCGGCTACTATACTTGTAGTAACCCATAGTACCGGGAAATGCTCACCTTTGGCTAGCCATTTGTATTCTACTGTTTTCCTAGGTATACCCATTGCTGGCAAAGAGCTTATCTGCACACTATCTATCTCGTCAATTACCGAACGTACTCTTATACAATTAACAGGAGTAGTAAAGAATGGTGTGGTAATTGTACCCCATCCATCTACTTTAGTTGTTCGTGTTCCTTCTTGCTTTATTGAACCAAGTGTAGGTATGCTCATATTCAGCTTAAAAGTAGAGGTAGTACTATCACCATATTGCAACGGAAAGAAGTACTGTTCATCTTCATCAGAATAGTTGATAGCGGTAGGCAACCCTGATATTTTAGCTGCAAAAGCTTCTGTAACAAACCTGCTAGGACTCGTCTTTTTGCTAAAGAAGTTATACACATCGTTAATAGCAACAGGCAAACTGATACCTGGTACGCCAAAGCTATCCGCTACTTTAAAGCCGTAAGCATTTGGAGTTATCGTTAACGCGTATATAGGGCTTACTTGTGTAGCCGTTTTGTATTCAGCTACTGACTGTGTACTTGGCACAAGGCTGGTATACACCCAAGTTTTATTAGCACCACTATCATGCGGATTAATAGTAGATGTAATGACACTAGCAGTACTGAAGCGTAATGTATCTCCGGATACAGGCATATCATTAGCATCAATACTTATTTGAGCATGCAAACTATTTGATATTAGTCCAACTACTACTAAGGTTAGGGATAACTTTTTCATATAAATATTTCTTATTTACAAACTTAATAAAATATTGATTTGTAACTTGTAAAATATAAGGACTCAAAAAACTATGAGTATGAAAGAGAAGTATACAGATGCTACACCGAGCAGGCCTACTGGCGACCGAGCTATTGACGCTTCTATAATGTCCTTTGACCTCAAAAAGGAAATAAAAGAGATAAAGAAAGAAGCAATATGGAAAAAGAATGATCGTAATGCGATAACCTTACTCAAAACAGACGCTATGCGCATAGTGCTTATTGCTATGCATAAAGATGCGTTGATGAAAGAGCATGTATCAAAAGGAATGATAAGTGTACAAGTATTAGAAGGCACTATCACCTTTATGACGCAAAACAGTGAAGATGACTTAGACAAAGGTGAGATGTTGACGCTTCATGAAGAGATACCACATAGCGTATATGCACTAACTGATGCTGTTTTTCTGCTAACTATGGCTGTTAAGTAACTATCGTCGTTTCTTTAACCTACTTTTGCCTTTTCAAATAGGAAGTATGGTAAATGTAGGCAGATATAATACGCTAAAGGTGGTAAAGCATGTAGACTTTGGAATTTACTTGGATGGAGGCGATGACGAAGAGATATTATTACCAAAACGTTTTGCTCCTGAGAACTTATCTGAAGGTGATGAAATTGAAGTGTTCATTTACCACGATTCTGACAACCGCCTAATAGCCACTACTCAAAAGCCATATGGTATTGTTGGTGATATAGTTTCCCTGAAAGCTGTAGGCAGTACAAGACAAGGTGCTTTCTTGGATTGGGGGTTAATGAAAGACCTATTCCTGCCGCTATCTCAACAGCGTACCAGAATATATGAAGATGCTTGGTATACTGTGATGATATACCTTGATGAGCAAACCAACCGTGTAGCTGCAACACAGAAGCTAGGCAAATACATCAGTAATGAAGATATTAGTGTAGATGAAAATGAAGAAGTAGAACTGATAGTCTTACACAAAACAGATATTGGCTATAAAGTTATTATCAACAATAAACACTGGGGGGTTATCCACTTTGATGATGTATATCAGGAATTAAAAGATGGTAGCATACAGCGAGGCTACATAAAGGCTATACGTGCAGAGGATATTGATGTAGCTCTAGGTGTTCGTGGTTACAAGAGAGTTAGTGGTGAAGCAGAGAAAGTACTACAGCTATTAAAAGAAAATGACGGCTACTTACCTTACCACGATAAAAGCGACCCGGAAGAGATATACGATTTCTTCGAGATGAGTAAGAAAGCTTTTAAAATGGCAACAGGTAGCTTATACAAACAAAAGATGATATCTTTTACTAAAACGGGAATACAGTTAATAGCGGAAGACTAACGTCCTCCGCCAATACCTGTCATTTGATAGTCGCTCATATTTACAGTATGATCGGCTTTTTTATTTAGTTCAGTTATTTCTAAGCTAGATGACAATTGACCATCTTCATAGAACTTCCCTTCCATCATCATACCACCTATTCCTGATGAGTTGAGAAAGTACATATTCCATAGCCCGAAGTTTGAAGCTTTTTTTACATCTACAGGTATACCATCTGTCACCCATATATCAGCTTTGCTATCTTCGTCTTTATCTACACATTGGTACTGTATGCAGCTGTAGCCTTGTATTGTTTTATTCTTACCCGTCTTCTTGCAAGATATATCTTGCATCTCATCCTCATATTTCTTTTGTGCTTGGTTCTGTATCATGCCACTATTCATAAACATGCCAAAGTTTATGGCTATTGCGGTCTTTTCGGCATCATTTACCATGATCATTGAAGTATTCTTTGAGTCATAGATCATGGTCATATCTTCACCACTATTCTTCTTACCGTTATCTACACCTATGAATGCAAAGTTTCCACTACTGGCATCTACATAGTATTTAATATCTGATTCATCTTTCTTTTTACCATTCTTATACTCTACAAAATGCATATTCAGGTATAGAGGGAAGGTGTAACTATCTTCGGTCTTTCCCCCGAAAGTGTTATTCATATAGTCATTGAACTTATTGGCACCAGGTTGACCATACTGCTCCATGTACTTTTTTTGCAGTGCATCTTCTACATGACCACGTTGTGCATGTGCACATAATGTTACTAGCATGAAGCTAGCAATAGGAAGTAAATATTTCATAGCGCTTTCGTTTGACCTCTAATTTAAACAATCGATAAGACGTATGCATTAAATATTCGTGTTTATTTAACAGCTTTTTGATGAGCAATTCACTATTTTCATCACTTATAAGCTATTAATTTGCAAACGAATGAATCGCAAACAGCTTCAGCAACAAATAAAATACTACGCTCAATATTTTCCTTTTACACTAAACACATTCTTGTGTTTAGTAGCTGCATATTTTGCGTATAAGATATTGTACAGGCCGTTACCAGATGATACTCCAACCTCATTTCAGCCTTTCATCTTCTTGATGGGTAAGGTTATATTTTGGTTTATAATAGCAGTAATACTATTATCTGTTCTTAGCACTATAGCTACGTGG
>CAZPDA010000138.1:0-8244 GCA_964585115.1 uncultured Flavipsychrobacter sp. | reverse complement strand
ATCTATCACAGTTATTGAAAATAATAATATTAATTTATTTTAATCTGTAGTAAATATTACTATTTTAAAGGTTTAGTAAGCACTGTTGCACAATGAAATATGTCCCAGCCATTATTGCCTCAGTGGTGCTGCTACTCTTATGCTCAACAGTTACATCCATAGCGCAAAGCCGCTATAGGGTATCTGTGCGCCAAGATTACGTGTACCACGAAGCATCTAAGACCTACCGCCAGACGGGAGAGGTACGTTATGGCTATGACAAAGATTCTTACAGAGGCAGCACCTTCAACAATGATACAATCAACTACAATACACTGGAGAGCTATAGCGTAGGTCTTCTTACAGATAGCTTAGTACTGAAGAAAAAGATACACCGCCACTACAACTACGACGGACGTATAGACACCATCAGCACCTATATAGTAGACGACCATGAGCTAAGGCTGAAATCGACAGAAGTATTCAACTATGACAGATGGGGCAATGTGAGTGCTAAGTGCAACTACGGCCCCGTTTCTTTTGTAGCACCGCCACGCCGCGCGTACGATGAAACTACAAAGAGCTATCAATACGTTTCAGACAGTAAAGACTTTGGCATACAGCTAGCCGAGAAAGACTCTTTTGTATATGAGAATGGTCATAAGGTATCAGAGCTGTCTTATTGCCTGCTGGAGAACTGTGGATTTGTAACACAAGAGGAGTCGGAACTGCCAGACGCGCTAACACTAAAACGCAGAACAGACCATACCTATGTAGACGGCAACCTTGCCACTACAGCAATGCTTTATCCTAAGCTTAGCCGTATGTACTATCCCTATTCGCTAAAGAAGATGTGGTATGACCTACAGGGAGAGCCTGTATCTTACAGCACCTTTGCTATAGACCGTAAGGCTAGGCATATAGACCTTGACTCGCTACACATTACCTACAACGGAGATGCTGTGACGGAACAACATTTTCTATACGGTGCAAAGGGTGATACTGCCACTACTATCAACACCGTGCATTACAACAAACAAGGACTACTAACGGGTACGCGCAAGCTCATTAAAAAACCATACAATAAGAATACCGGTATGGAGCTGAGTGTGTATACCTACAACATCAACGGATGGCTTGAAGAGAATAGCTACCTGCGCTTTGTAGATAAAGACGATGCACAGCCCGCAAGTAATAATATCATACGCATATCCTACGCCCCCCACGGACATGTGACAGAAGTATATAAGGAATACAACAGCTATACATCAGGCGAAACAAACACAACAAAGAAGAAGACCACTTATACCTACGAGCAGTATTAAAAATAGTGTAGCAGGTATGAACATTTTGATAACACTTGATGTAATATCGTAGTGAAATATTTTATTGTTATATCGTTCATTTTCATTGCTGCTATCAGCAATGCACAGCAGAAATATCGCATAGTAGCAGAGCGTACTTTTCGCTACAATATGGCTGCACAAGAGTATATACTTTACGACCTGGTAACCTATAGCTACAAACCCGGTAGCCGCAGAGGGTTAAGCCCCGGTCATGATACTGTACTATATGACACCATGCGCCACTACTCGCTGGAGGGGGATAAGCTACAGCTGAAAGACCGTGAGGATATGATATACCGTGCCGATGATAAGATAGACACAGCATACAGTGGCATAGCCGAAGGGGTAGCGTACAAACCGCTATGGCGAAATGTGTTTCGATATAACGATAGGGGACAGATAGTGACCAATAGCATGTATGTGAATATAGATATGAAGGATGATGTGCGCCAAGGTATATACGGTACGTATGCATGCAGATACCGTATGGTACAGCAAGACTCTTTTGTGTATGCAAGAGATGGCAAGCAGGTAGGTATATACAAGCTCTGCTTCAGACCCAACTGTCAATACCAGCCATCAGTACACTATATAGAAGAAGACGATAGCCTAACACTTATAGAGCAATTGACCTATGCATACAATGATAAAGAACTGCCTTATAAACGCTATAAAAAGAAGTATGCAGGCTATAATAAATATGCCATGACCTATAGAGAGGTACAGTATAACGAAGATAGCAATGCCACTAGCTATAGTACCTACGATGCTAATACTATGAAACTGATAGACACCCTTAGCCGCATATATAAAGGTGGTAAGCATGTAGCAGACGAGATGATAGAGTGGCGTGCTAACAACAAGAAATGGACAAGCACCACCCTTACCTATGACGATGAGGGTAGAGAAGCCACAAAGACATGGCAGGTAGAGTGGCATAGGCTAGGCACACCACCCAGTAAAGACACAGCCATGCACGTGGTGGCATATAGCTACAATGCCAATGGACAAAAAAACAAGGAGCACTACCGTAAGTATACTAACAAACACAATGCTGAGCCGCAAGAAGAAATGACAAGAACCTATACCTACACCCCTGCAGGCTACCTACAGCAAGAAGACATAGAACAGATACACAACACCCCCCGCGGCAAAGAGATAAACAAGTATAAAGCTACCTATGAGTACGAGGCGTATTGATGTAGCGCTTCCCCTCTAGGGAGGGGTTAGGGGTGGGTACTGTATTAGGGTTTGGCTATCTTTATTATTCTAACATTCACCAAGCCTATGAGACCACTACTCATCATACTGCTTTCTGTTATTACCATTAGCGTTACTGCGCAACAGCGGTATAGGGTTGCGTCGAAGACGGAATGGCAATATGATACTGCTAAGCGCGAGTATCAGCCAACTGAAAAATATTTGTACCGCTACAAGCAAGACAATAAGAGAGGTGGTGAGCATGCTGATGACGTATATCTTTATTACGATACGTCTATCTATTATTCTGTTGGATATTATTCGGATAAAGAGTTGGCTCTAAAGTGGGTCGGTATGCGAGTGTATGATACTGTTGGTCGTATTGATACAGCCTTCTCAATAAACTATGATCTCACCTGTAATGAATGTTTTAGTTTTAGAGTTCATTCATATAATGATAATGGAAAACTAAGTGCTATTAAAAAATATGCTGAAGTAAAAACATGCTCTAGTAGTTTTCTTGATAGCAATAATGTTCTTATTGAGATAGATGATACTAGCTATGGTATAATGCTATGTAGAAAGATGGAGTTTCTTTATGATGATAATGGGAAGGTGGTACAGAAAGTAGAGGCAGAAATAGAAGAAGGTACCTGTAGTTATTATAGTCTTAATGCTCCATCGGGCAAGCTAGGGTATCGTAAAAATTATAACTGGAGATATGATGGTAGTGGTAATATTGTACAGCTCGTAGAAGAACATTATCGCCCAATGTATGGTACTAGTAAGTTCGTTACCCTTAACAGGTATGATGACAAAGGGAGGCTTACAAATGCTATACGTAGGAAGTATTATAAGAATAATGTAACACTTCTATACTCTACCATAAAGACCTATGATAAGAATAAAGAGTTAGTGATAACCCTCGGAGGAGGGGGATTTATACCAATATTTGAAGAGGCAAATGGGAGCATGTATATAGATCGCAAGTCCCCCGCAATACATAGTTCTTACCGTAAGTGGGTAAAGTACTTCAATAGTGATGGTACTGTGAAAATACAAGAGTACTCAAAGCATGCTCTAAATACCGCACAGGTATTAGGTAAAGAGGTAACCACTTACAAGTATGATGCAAAGGGACGTATAGTGTATCAGGAAACGGGTAAGTATGATATGTATGATGGAAGTATTTATACACGCATAGTAGAAACGACCAGTTATACCAGCTTTGGTGAAATATCTGAGTATGTAGAGCAGTACTACCATATAGGAGAGGATACAGCATATAAAATGGAAAAGACCACCTACACCTACGAGGCGTATTAAAAATGTGTAAACACCCAAAACTGGCATATAGTTTGCAGTGATACAATGGTTATACTAAAATACTTTTCGGGGAGGTGCAGGGGTGCAACTGTGCTTCCTCATTCTAAAGGGAAAGACAAAACAAAAGCCGCAGTAGAGTGCGGCTTTTTACTTTATGAAAATTACGCTACACGGTGCAATTTTGTGTAGCATCAGGCATCTACAGTGTATAGACGGTTGATGACGGTTGTAAAGTAGTTAGTTAATGTTATTACAATATGAAGATAAGGTTAACTATCGCCGCAAAGGTTGATTTTTTACACTGTATATACATTGTTTGTAGAAATACTACGGCAAAAGGGGTGAAAACACCCCCTTTTTTTTAGAAGTGCTTTATTAGATTTGCCCTAACAAACTTACACAACACCCCCAGACTTATGGAACAAATAGAATTTCCTTACAAGCCCGAAGAGCTATCTGCCTACGCAGAGACATTCGGCACTTATGTTATCTCACTCAAAAATGGCTCAGTGGTCAATTACGACCCAAAGGATGCCAAGAGTTTTGAGGATTGGTTGCGACAACACAACGTGCGCAACATCAAGAACAATTAGCCCCAACACTTTTTTTAGCATACAGATAGTAAATAGAAATGAAAAGCCCCCGCTTAGTGCGAGGGCTTTTTGCATATAGGTAATTTGTACTTGTATTCGTGTAAGGAGAAACTATTGTTTGATGACCTTGCCTGTGACATAAGTAGTGCTATCTCCATTCTGTATGTAGTAGATGTAGGCACCATCCGGTAGGTTCTTCATTGGTATATCCAGCTTGCTGCTACCTCTGTCAAAAGGTACCAGCTTAGTATCGTATATAGGTCGTCCGTTCATATCCGCTACTATTACGCGTAGATGCTCAGAGCGTGGTAGTGTTATCTCTATCTTTAGCTTATTGCGTACGGGGTTAGGGTATAGCTTTACATCCCCTTCAAATAGTGTTTTGTGCACGCCTGCTGTGTTGTAATTGTATTTGAAGAGCTCTTGTCCATTACCCTTGCAGTCATCAGCAGCAAAGTACAGATCTTCGCCCACTACAGTAAGCTCGTACGGTCGGCTACCTGTGCTACCTTGGCATATATCCACCATCAAGGCAGGGTTGTTATTACCATCATATGCCCATAGCTCTTGCCCGTTAGCACCGTCTTCTGCAGCAAAGAACAGGCGGTTGTCGTATACCGCAAAGCTCTGTGGGTTGCTGCTACCGCTTGGGTTTATCTTATGTACTAGTGCTACGTTGCCATTGGCAGGGTCGTAGCTGTGTAGATGTGTTTCGTTATTAGCATCGCGACCTGCAAGGTATATCTTACCGTTGTACATCATAAAGGCAACACCATTGTCTGATACGGCAACGCCACTTGTAAAGCCGGGGTTGATGTCCGTAACACGCTTAGGCGCATTAGTACCATCATATTCATATAGCTCTCTGCCTGTTGGCGTTTCTATCGCACTGAAGTATAGCTTGCCTCCTAGTACGGTAAGGTTGCGCGGGGCAGATGATTCCGTACCAGTAGCATTGATGTCGCTCACCATGCTTACTTGTTGGTTCAGCGGATTGTAAGACCATAGTTCCTCACCATGTGTAGAGTCGTCTGCTACGAAGATGATCATATTGTTGAACGCTACTATGTCGCCCGTGAGGCTACTGTCTACACCTGTGCGTATATCCGTAAGGCGTTGCTCCACGTTTACTGCCGTGTTGAACTCATGTAGTTCATAACCCTCATTAGCAGTATTGGCTCTGTAGTAAAGTATGTTGTTAAGTATTGCAAAGTTGTCAGGAGAAGAGCTCGGAGTACCTGTATTTATGTCCCAAGCTATTTTGGGGTTACCGGTTCCATCATATACAAAAAGTTCCTCGCCAGAGGCTGCGTTCTGTGCTGTAAAGAATACCTTGCCATTCACACCTGCTATAGGTCTTGTATAGGTGCTGGTATAGGCACCTACCATACCGGGGTTTAGGTTGTAGATGAGTTGCGGGATGTTGGTACTGTCTTTCCAATACAGCTCTAGACCTGCAATACCATCGTTGGCATATAGGTATAGTTTCTTCTCGAAGGACAATAGGTGTTGCGGCGTAGATGGTGCAGCACCACTGTTGATATCGTAATAAGTAAAGCCTGCCTGTGCCATAGCACCTGTGGCAAATGAGGTAGCTAATAATAATGTCAATAAACGCTTCATAAGCGTGGTCTGGTTTTAATGTGTTCTAGTAAAGTAACCTTTAAAGATACGTAATATTGTGCACACCCCCTGTTGCGGGCGGCATGTAGTATATGGTATTAACTGCAGGTTTATTTTACGCGGCTGTTTAGTATCTGCTCCAGTACTCTGGTGTCAAAGTTGGGCACGTAGTAGGCTTTCTGCTCAGCATTGCGTAGTGTGAAGTCTAGCGTAAGGATCCCAAATACACGATAAGCTGTGTTCTCTTTTTCGGTACTTACAGAGTGTATATCGCTAATGCGTAGTTTGTCCTTCTTCAGGTAGCTGTTTATCCAGATGTTCTGCTCATCGTAAGAGATGACATTTTGATGCTTGTAGTGCAGGTATGCTAGTACGGCTGTGATGCCTGCTACTACCATGCCGTATGCAGCTAGTTGGCTATCCCCTTGCTTTACCACTACAAAGAGTAGAGCTACCGCTACCATAGCGCAAAAGGCTATAACTGCGGAAGTGTTGTTGTTACGAATATGTGATTTAGACATGGGGGTAATCCTTTGTTTTATATGATATTAAACAAATATAACAAACTTAACCCTAAGAAAACGCAGAAGTCAATATTATTTACAAGGGATTTAACGTATCAGGGTTCTGCTAGTTAGCGTCTACGGTCAGGCGATGTTGGCTACAGTGCAGGCATTGAAATAAATAGCCTTGCACAGTGCCGCCATTCACCAAATAGCTTTCTAATTCATCTTGTGTTAGATGATAATCAGATTTGATGGTATTATGGTCCGTACAGCTTCCCAACAAGTACTTCAGGCTTAAATAAGCAAAGAGTATTAACAGCCTACCCCGTGCCTAGCAGCGACTTCATCAACCTGAATTGGGAAACAGAAAAACCAACTACCATCAAAGCAAAAATGGTGAACCTAAAAGGAGAGGTAGTAAAGCAGTGGAGCGATAAGGTAGATAGTACATACTCTAAAAGTGTACAAGTGGGAGAGCTGGCTGCAGGTAATTATTATATCGTACTGAGTGTGGAAGGTAAGCAGATGAAAAAGAAATTAATATTAATACCATAGAGGGAGTTCGCGTAGGTCGTTTTATGCATTTGTTTTATCTTTATTTATCACCAAATACCTATAAGATGAAACCATTGATTAAAACAACCACCTTACTTTTTGCATTATCAATATGCATTTCTTCTGTTTCTCATGCACAGCATTGGCGTTTAGTAGCTAGCTCTAAATATTTAGGCTCAAATAGTAACAACTTATCCATATTAGACTCTATTGTATACAGCTATAATGCTAACTCAAGCAGAGGTAGTACTTACAACAATGATCAAGTTTTTTACGACTCTGCTTACAGGTACTCACCAGACAATTTGAACGGAGGTTTTGACGTGTATGGCATCATGGCTAAGAGATATGATGCTGTAGACCATGAAGTAGCATACCGTCTCTTCTTAAAGAGGAGTGATTCAGCTCCTTTTACCGTGCATCAGCTAGACTCTGCACATTACAATACAGACGGTACATTAGCCTTTGAGATATTTTATGATGGCAGCACTACTTTAGAGCCTAAGAGAAGGGTTGTTTATACCTACAATGCACAGAGTGTACTTACTGAAAAAATAGTAGAGCTTCCTAAGACAACAAGTGTGTCAAATGACCCGAACCCTTTCAAGCAAAGCCTTAAACATATATACAGATATGGTACGAATGGTCTGTTGGCATTAGATAGTATTATTGAGTACAACATGCAGCAACAGTGGGAGCCATATGCCGTAGAAAGGTATAGCTACAATACTTTTGGGCAGCTGATAGCTAAAGAGAGGATAGATTCACTTTCTACCTCTACACCATTCACCACCACAAGAGCATACTATGGCTATAATAACAGTAAGCTTACATACGACAGTACCGTTAACTATAGTCCGTATAACGGAGCCGCAAACCCTGAAGTGCATTATATAAGATACAACTCATTAGGACTGGTAGAAGTTGATACTATATTTACCGGCCTAAATATTGCTAATCGTCAAAGGAGTATTGATGTCTATAGCTATACTACATTCAACTTTGTGGATAATATTAAGACGTCATCAAGTAGTCTCTCTTTCGCTTCACAGACCAATTATTATTATGGTCCGTACAGCTTCCCAACAAGTACTTCAGGCTTAAATAAGCAAAGAG
>CAZPDA010000137.1:0-8328 GCA_964585115.1 uncultured Flavipsychrobacter sp. | reverse complement strand
AAGTAGAGAAATACGAACACAGCTATCCGCACTGTTGGCGTACGGATAAGCCTATAGTATACTATCCGCTGGATGCGTGGTTCATCAAGACCACCGCCGTGAAGGATAGAATGATAGAACTGAACAAGACCATCAACTGGAAACCTGCCTCTACCGGTACAGGACGCTTTGGCAACTGGCTGGAGAATATGGTAGACTGGAACCTGAGTCGTAGTAGATATTGGGGTACTCCGCTACCTGTATGGGTGAGTGAAGATGGTGAGCAGGTAAAGTGCATAGGAAGTATAGAGGAGCTGATGCAGGAGCTAAGACATGCCGATAAGGTATTGAACCTGAACCAAGCTGCCGTATACGACCAAGATGTAGAAAAGCTAGACCTGCACAAACCAATAGTTGACCAGCTGGTATTGGCTACAGATGACGGACAGTCTATGTATCGCGAGCCAGACTTGATAGACGTATGGTTTGACAGTGGGGCGATGCCTTATGCACAATGGCACTACCCGTTTGAGAATAAGAAAGAACATAAGCACCAGTTCCCTGCCGACTTTATAGCCGAAGGGGTAGACCAAACACGCGGATGGTTCTATACACTGCACGCATTGGGTGTTATGTTGTTCGACGATGTTGCTTACAAGACCGTGGTGTCCAACGGACTAGTGTTGGATAAGAAAGGTAATAAGATGAGTAAGCGCGTGGGCAACGTGGTAGACCCATTCGATACAATTGAGAAATACAGTGCCGATGCTACACGTTGGTACCTGATAACCAATGCCAGCCCTTGGGATAGCATGAAGTTTGACCTGGCAGGTATCAAAGAGGTACAGCGCAAATTCTTCGGTACATTATATAATACTTACCAGTTCTTCGCATTGTATGCCAATGTAGATGGCTTTAGCTTCAAAGAGCGTTACATCCCTGTGAACAAACGCCCTGAGATAGACCGTTGGATACTGTCTGAGCTACATTCATTGGTACACCGCGTTACAGACTACTTCAACGAGTATGAGCCTACACAGGCTGGTCGTGCTATGGAGTACTTCTTAGACGAGCAATTGAGCAACTGGTACGTGCGCCTATGCCGCCGCCGTTTCTGGAAGGGCGAGTATGAGGAAGATAAGATAGCAGCCTACCAAACACTATATGAGTGCTTGGAGACGTTATCATTCCTGATGGCACCGGTATCTCCTTTCTTTGCAGATTGGTTGTACAAGAATCTGAACAACGTTACCAAACGTTATGAGGCTACATCGGTACACCTTGCAGAGTTTCCGCAGATAGACGATAGTGTTATCAACAAAGACCTGGAAGAGCGTATGCAATTGGCACAAGATGTAACATCGCTAGTGCTGAGCCTGCGCAAAAAGGAGAATCTGAAAGTACGCCAGCCGCTTACTAAGATATTGATACCCGTACTGGATAAGCACATGCAAGACCAGCTACAACTGGTAGAAGACCTTGTAAAAGGTGAAGTGAACGTGAAAGAAGTAGAGTATCTTGTTGATACAGAAGGGTTCATCAAGAAGAAGGTAAAGGCGAACTTCAAGAGCTTGGGTGCCAAGATGGGACCGAAGATGAAAGCAGTAGCAGCAGCCATCGGTAAGATGGAGCAGGCAGATATTGCGACCATAGAAAAAGAGAAAACATACAACCTGAATATAGGTGACGAAACTGTAGAGCTGGGTATAGACGATGTAGAGATAATCGCAGAAGATATACCGGGATGGTCAGTAGCTAATAAAGACAACCTGACCGTGGCATTGGACATCACCATAACGCCTGAGTTGCAAGACGAAGGTAATGCCCGCGAATTGGTAAATAGAATACAGAAGATTCGTAAAGAAACAGGCTTAGAATTAACAGATAGGATCAACGTAACGGTTGAAGAGCGGGACTCATTAAAATCTGCAATAATAAATTTCAAAGATTATATTTGCACCGAAATTTTAGCAGACGATATACAGATATCAGCTGAAATGCAGGCAGGTACTGAAGTTGAAGTGAACGACGCAATACTTAAAGTGTTAATATCTAAAAACTAAAGAGCTATGGCCACAAAAAAGAAAGCAGCAACTAAAAAAACTGCAACTACTAAAAAATCCGCTCCTGCTAAGAAAAAGAATGCAGCAGCTAAGAAAACTGTGGCAGCCAAACCTAAAAAGAAAGCTACGCCCGCTAAGAAAACTGCAAAGAAAGCAGCACCTAAAAAGGCTGCAGTGAAAAAGACAGCAAAGAAAGTAGCACCTAAAAAGGCCGCAACTAAAGCACCGGCTAAAAAGACAGCTGCTAAAAAAGCTACCGCGAAGAAAGCAACCAGCAAAACCACCACCAAGAAAGCGGCTACCAAAAAAGTAGCAACTAAGAAAACAGCAACTAAAACAACTGCTAAAAAAGCAGCGACTAAAAAGGCAACCGCTTCTAAAACTGCAAAAAAGGCAACAACTACTAAAAAGAGTACAGCCAAAAAAGCAACAGCTAAAAAGTCTGTAGCTAAGAAGAAGGTTGCTCCCGTTAATAAAACAGCAACTAAAAAGACGAAGCAAACTGTGAAAAAAGCAACGACTAAGAAGACCGCGAAGAAAGCTGCTCCTGCTAAGAAGGCTACTGCGAAAAAGACTGCAGCTAAAAAGGAGACGACTGCGAAAAAGACTGCTACGAAAAAGGCCGCTTCTACAACTAACGAGCCGGCTCCAAAGCCGAAACCAAAACCTTCTGCAAGAAGAAGTAGGGTGCGTGAAGAAAAACCACAGGTAGTAGTAGCACATCGTAAGCTTAAAAAGAAATCTGACAAGGACAGCAAGGCAGGTAAAACAATGATCAACTATCAGCCTGAGTTCACACGTTCTATACTAGACGAACCGGAAGAGAAACAAGGACCAGTATATCGCTACAGCGATGAAGAGCTTGGAGAGTTCAGAACATTGATAAACGGACGTTTGGAAGCTGCTCGTAAAGAGCTTGGCTACCTACAGGGGCTTATCATGCGTAAGGACGAAGCTGGTACTGATGATACTGAGAACAGACACATGAACATGGAAGATGGTAGCGGCGCTATGGAGCGTGAGCAACTTTCTCAGTTGGCAAGTCGTCAAATTCAGTTCATCAACCACCTTGAAAAAGCAATGGTACGTATCGAGAACAAAACTTATGGTATCTGCCGTGTTACAGGTAAGCTTATCGATAAGAAGCGTCTACGTGCGGTACCTCACGCAACACTTAGCATTGAGGCTAAGAAGATGATGACCAAGTAAGAAAAAATACACTTTAAGATAGAGCCGCTATTATTAGATAGCGGCTTTTTTATTTATTTTAGCCTTCGTGTCCACAACAGGTATAACCCGACTTCGCAACTTGCATAAATTGCCTATTGAGGCAAAGGATATTCTTTTCCCATTCTTCGACCAACTGACAGACGATGCCGAACTAATGACCAACATAGCGGGATGCTATTTGGTAGGCTCTGTAGCGTCAGGAGATTTTCGCAGAGGGTGTAGTAATGTAGATCTGGTTATCGTTACCCGAAACACTTGGGACAGTAATGCAGAGACTAAGTTAAAACATATGCACCGCGTAGCTGCTAAGCAAAGTGATACGGCACTATGTGGCTACTACATCACCACAGAGCAACTGCAACAACCCACTGCCGAAGAGGGGATAAGCGTATGCACAGTGAACAATGGTGTGTATAAGAGCAATGCACCATTAGCACTGGATAGGATAGCACTATACGAGCTAAAGAACAATGCACTACTACTATATGGTAAGCCTGTGGAGGAGTTGCTCGTCAACGTAGATATTAAGGATGTGATAGCACAGCTACATGCTGATGTGAATATGCACTGGGGTAAATGGCTGCGTGCACATAGATGGCCTTTGCCTAAGGGGTGGAGCTTGCTCATGAATCCCAAAGTATCAGAATATGGTGTGTTAGGTATAGCCCGTCCGCTATATACACTTCGGTCTGGGACTATTGGGTCTAAGCATTTGGCAGGGGTATTCCTCAGTCGCTACTTCAAAGATGAACATGCAGACATCATTAAACTTGCTACCCAACTAAGGCAGCAGGAAAAGGTAAATAAAGATTTCTCACCTGGTAGATATAAGCGCACCCGTGCGGTAATGAAGAGTGCGCTTGAAGCTTTTAATAAAGATTACGATAGAGTAATAGAGCAACTGTAACGCTCCTATATATTTCTATATATGGAAGTTTCTTAGTGTGTAGGTGAGCGTTAGCATAAAGTAACGGTTCAATACATTGTTGTAACTATCCTCTATATAAGTATCGGTAACGGTTCTGCTCACACTTGTGTTTTGGTTCAGCAGGTCGTACACGCTTAGTTTAGCTTCCAGAGAGCGGTCTTTCAAGAATTTGTAACCTACATAAGCATTCCACAAAAAGAAACTTTGGTTGAAGCCATCCGTCATACCAGTATACAGGCTATGGTTGATGTCGGTATTCAATACCAGTCTGTCCTTCAAGGTCAGCCAATTCAGCCTTAGCGATGTTACTTGGTTGTAGTAAGTATAGTCGCTCTGAGACTGTAGGGTATTCTTGGCTATATTATAATTACCAGTGTAAGACAATGTGAAATCTACCTGCTCACTAATATTGCTACCTACTACCGCACCACCGCTTAGCTCGTAGTTGTTAGACAGGTTAAGTTGGTCGTTGATGAGTGCAGGTGTTTTAGTATAAGTAAATCCGGCGTTCAGGTTCACATTACTTTTTATCAACCCTATTGGCATGCCATAAGTTACGAATGCCTTACCGTTGAAGTATCCGTCCAAGTTCACAGGTAGTGTTATCTGGCTACCTTGGTTCACCACCGTACCGTTGCTCATCACCGTATCTGTAGTAGGTATATAGGTAGCATTTGCCACATAGTCCTCAGCCACGTTTGCCATGATGAAGGCAAAGAAACTACTAGCCGATTTTGCATTCACACTATTATAATGTAGCATCATTCTATGTTGTACGGTCTGCTTTAGGTTAGGATTACCTGTTGTTAGTAATAGCGGGTTGCTATTGTCTACCACATCTTGCAGTTGCTTGATGGTAGGTGCATTAGTATTTGCATGATACATCAGCCTTATGTTCTTGCCTTGCCCAGCTCGGTAGTTGATGAAGGCTCTTGGCAGTACATTGGTGAATGATTTGTTGATGGTGAACAGCGTAGGGAACATCTGCTCGCCCTTCAGCTCAGATACCTGTCCGCTTAGCCCTACCATACCCATTAGTTTTCTGTTGTGTTGAAACCTCAACCCAAAACCAGCCTCGTGCGTGGTGTATGTGCTGTTGTATTTGTTGGATAGTAGTGTGTCAAAGTCGCTATAGGTCTGCTCCGGCATATTCATATTATTGGTCTCCTTATTCGCATCATTCTTAGTATAGCTTGGGCTATAGTTCAGCATCAGTTGCATCCCTTTGCTTATCGGTTCTGTATACATCATGCGCGATGATAGGGTATAGCTGTTGGATGTATTGGTATACCGTTGGTCTATCAGGTCGCTGTCGTTATTGGTATAAGTGTTCAGCGAGTAGGTGCTACCATCTCCATCACTATTATTCACTTGTGTCCTCGCCATTATAGATAATGTTCTGCCTTGCTTTTTGAACTTGTGTCTATATAATAGGTCGTTCGATAAGTTGTAGCCCAAGTTGTCGGCAGCTGTATTGTTATCCGTTTTGCTATCTATTGCATCGCTGGTGTAGTAGCTAGCCCCATCTAGTATAGATGAAGTACTATTGTCCTGCACGCTTAGGCGTGGCGATATGATGATAGAATTGTAGCTATCTATGGTATATTCTATACGCATATTCAGCCTGTGGTTCTGATTTTTACTTTCAGTTTTGCTCTGCTCGTCATACATAAGTGAAGTATCACTTAAGATATACTCCCTGTTCAGGTTGGTCTCATTATTATTGTTGGTGCTATTGTAGAAGTAGCTGCCCGATGCTTTTACCTTCTTGCCCCAGTTGTCTGAATAGTTGATACCTATAGAATTGCTTTGGCTGATACCATTCTGATTACCTACCATAAAATCGCTGATGTCTGTACCGCTACCTGGTCTGCGTGGAGGTCTACCTCCGCCACCACCACCGGGAGGTCCTCCTCTTCTTTGGCTGCCCGATGCACTCATCACACCCAGTAGGTCTTCATTGCTAAAGTTTTGTTGGTTGATGTTGTTGGATAAGCCTATTACAGATATACGTCTGTCTCCGTTGAAGATATTGATACTACCACCCGCAGCATAACGGTTGTCCGTGCCGTAGCCGCCATATACCTTACCAAACTGCCCGTTGTTCTTACCCGCTTTGGTAATGATGTTTATTGCTTTTTGGCTATTGCCATCATCAAAACCTGTGAATTGCGATTGGTCGCTCTGCTTGTTGAACACCTGTATCTTATCTATCACCTCGGCAGGTAGGTTCTTTATAGCAGCATTAGGGTCGCTCCCAAAGAAGGGTTTACCATCTACCAATACCTCTTTCACCTCCTCGCCATTCACCTTTAGTGTACCGCCTGTAGTGGTCACTCCCGGCATTTTGGTCAGCAGGTCTTCGGTAGAGGCATCTCTGTTCACCTTATACGCATCTGCATTCATCTGTGTGGTATCTCCCAACACCTCTACACGCTTTTGCTTAGTCTTTACTACCACATCTTTCATTTCATTAGCAGCTACACGCATGTTCAGCATACCCATATCCACATCGCCCGATACATTCAGCGGTTTGCTGATGTCTGTATATCCTACATAGCTGGCTTTGAACTGGTATTCACCATCCTTCACATTGTTGATAGAGTAGTTGCCATCTATATCCGTTACCGTACCAATCTTGTTGCCTTTGTCCGGAGTGAGTGTAATAGTTACGCCTATCAGTGGGGTCTTGCCATGCTCCGTTATCTTACCCGAAACCGTGTGTTGTGCTTGCGCTACATAGCCTGTTAGTACACTTAGTACCATGGCTAACTTTAGTCTTAGTTGCATATGTTCTTATCTATGGTTGATAAGAGTGTTTTTCGCAGCCAAGGTTTAATGAAGGTAAGGGGATTTTGTGTTAATGTTTTTGTAAGAGGTAGGCATAAAAAAAGCCCCTGCTGGTAGGCAGAGGCCAGTATTGTTTGGAATGTTGTTTACTTGTCGTCTTTCAGTAGCGGAGCAAAGTCCATATCATAGGTCTTCTGCTCTTCTTTAGATATGTCGTCTACCATTGTTTCTTTCTCTAAGAAGATTACCTTACCTGTTTTCAGCCAGTTGTTATCTTCATATATAGCCACGGTCATTCCTGTAAGTTGGTTTACTGCTTCAGCTCTTTTGTCTTCCGATGCATTGAAGAGTTGCTTGTCATATATTATAACAGTTACATCCTCATGTTCTTTCACCTCTACCTTTATACCGTTCACCGTCGGTAGGGTAGCAAATACGCTGTCACGCATCTTTATGTTATTCGCATCGTTCGATTCCGGGAACTTACAGCTACTGTAGCCTGCTGCAAGTGCTATTGCCAAGCTTAGTGATAATAGTTTCTTCATGCTCTTTGGTTGCTTTTTTCAAATATAATTAAAAAGAGTTGAAATAATTTTTGGTTAATAAGAAAAGCGGATTACCTTTGCACCCCGTCGTCAAAAAACGGGCAGTTCTTAAAGCGATTATTACATCTAATTATTGTTGATTACAACACACAGTATGTGGATAACTACAATGGTGAAGATGTTTGCAAAAACGAAAAGAGAGTATACCTTTGCAACCCGCTTCAAAACGGGGTAGTTCTTAAGGTGTGTGAGTGGTGTGAGGTTGCGGATGTTTGAAGGAAAATATATTTTCAAAAAACATTTTGCAGAAAAGAAAAAAGGTTATTACCTTTGCGCTCCCTTCGCGGGGAGGTTGGTGAGAAAGGGAGTTCTTTTAGTTTATTGTTTATCAAGTGTTTATGAAGAAAATAAAAATTTGAAAAACATTTTGCAGAAAGAAAAAAGCGTTATACCTTTGCGCTCCGCTAACGCGGAAAAGAGGTAACAAAAAGTTCTTAAAACGATAACGGTGAGGTGATATAGAGGTCACGCAAAAAGAGTTCAAGTCTCTGGTCACGACAAAGGAGGTGGTAACTGAAAGCAGTTACCGGAATCTTCTAAAGTTCTTTGAAAGGATGGAATAAAAACAACAGCAGTAACAGAATGGATGTTCTGTTACAGGTAAGAATCTAAGCGCATAAAATTTAACACGAACACGTCTAGTTTTCTATAATGAGAATTAGCTAGAGTTCAAACAATCTTTACAATGGAGAGTTTGATCCTGGCTCAGGATGAACGCTAGCGGCAGGCTTAA
>CAZPDA010000136.1:0-8359 GCA_964585115.1 uncultured Flavipsychrobacter sp. | reverse complement strand
CTATAAAGTAGGTGCTAACTATCGCACACAATGGAGCAATATCTCTGTTCCCTTCCAAACCATACTGGTATCAGGAGAAACAAGAATTGCTATTAGTAAGGAGACCGGTGATTATGTGAGCTTTGGTCTATGTGCTACATATGATAAGGCCGGTTCTATCAGCTTCAATAGCTTACAGGTATACCCTGCTATCAACTATAACAAAGCTATTGAAGATAGACACCATTCTTATCTTTCTGTAGGTTTTGCAGGCGGATACATCCAACGTTCAGTAGACTTTTCTAAAGCTACCTACAGTAGCCAATATGTAAATGGTATATATGACCCTGCTGCAGCATCGGGCGAGAACTTTAGTAGCAATACGATACAGAACTATGATCTTGGTGCAGGTATTAGCTTTAACAGTTCAATAGGTGAGAAAAATAACATCAACTACTACATTGGTGCTTCAGCATATCATATTGCGAAACCAAGACACAGCTTTGAGGGTACAGACTACTTCGTACGCTTGGATACTAAATGGAGTGGTAACTTAGGTGTTAAGTATGCTATTAATAACACATATGCAATAACGGTACATGCCAACTATTCTAACCAAAGCCCTTACCAAGAGACACTAGTGGGTGGTCTGGTTAGCTGGAATAACTCTGCATTTACACGCGGCAATGCTGAGCAATACTTTGCGATCTATGCAGGCTTTTTTGCTCGCCTAAAAGATTCATTCATCCCTACAATGAAGATAGACTACAGACAATATTCACTTACTTGCTCTTATGATATCAATACATCGTCTCTCAACCCTGCTACAGGTGGTAGTGGAGGTACAGAGATATCACTTTTTGTAAGAGGTATGTATAACAAAAGTGCTAATGCGGGTGACAGAGTACAATGCCCTCGCTTTGAACAAATGATGCCAATGTTTTAACTGAAAATAACGAGCACTATGAAAAATAAAGCCACGTAGTATATACGTGGCTTTCATATTTTATGATATTATATCTTATTCAGCAGGTGCTTGATCGTATACAAACTTGAAACCGATTCCATGTATCGTTTGTAGTTCTACACCTTCTTGTCCTTTGATGTATTTTCTCACCTTAGTAATGAATACATCCATACTTCTACCTAAGAAGTAATCTTCCTTACCCCATACATTCAATAGTATCTCATCACGCTTAAGTACACGATTTGCATTGGTACAGAAGAACTTGATAAGATCAGCTTCTCTTTGAGTAAGCTGATGATCCTTCTTACCACCCGTAAGTACTAAGTTATTATAATCAAAAGTAAGCTCCCCAAGTTTGAATACTTGAGCAGTAGATGCTTCTTTCTTCTTACTACGCTTTAAGAATACCTCAAGACGTAGCAGAAGCTCCTGCATATTGAATGGCTTGGTGATATAATCATCCGCACCACTTCTGAAGCCCGCTATCTTATCATCATCCATTGACTTAGAGGTCAATAGCAGAATAGGAATTGTATCGTTCTTTTCGCGTATCTGCCCGGCAAGCGACATACCGTCCTTCTTAGGTAGCATCACATCCAGCAGGCAAATATCAAAGTTGTTTTTCATGAACTGCTGCCAAGCAGCCTCAGCATCAGAGCAATGCACTACCTCATATCCATTCGTACTCAAACTATCTTTTACAACATAACTCAGTGTAGCGTCATCCTCTACCAGTAATATCTTAGCTTTACTTTCAGCCATATAACTTGGTTAATTGTTTTGTGTAAACGGGGTTATCATACCCGACCAGTTGCACTCTTACATTCTCTTCCTACACAAGATACAATACATTTTAATAGTATTGTACACCCTGATAAATATTTGAAAATACAGTGCTGCACAGCCTGTATGATTATCTGGTAAAAATAACGTCTTTATTTGAAAAATGCAGGTAGAAATACATCTATATATAACACATAACTTAAATATTGTATTTTTCCTTCAAATACACTTTAATTAATGAAATATATACCACTGGTTTTTTCGTTGCTACTCTGCCTACATGCTTGTAAGAAGGATACTAAAAATGATTCCGAACCTGTAAAAAATACTGATACCAATACTACAATTATTGACAGCAATACTGCTATTAATAATGTCACTCCTTTAATAACAGGAGAAACTTTAATAGATAACAGTCCTAAGTATCAAACCTACATCATTAAAAAAGGCAACAACTTCTGTGAGGGTAATAATTATATAATTGGCGAATACGGAGACCTGAAGTTTTCAGCTATACTAGACAGTAGTTGTATCTATACGACCTCCAACCCATCAAACCAAGCAGATATTAATAAGCTATTCGGCTATTCAGATTGCACCAGCCATCATCATAAGAACAGTGCCCGCTTTGGGTGGAACTGGTATCGGGGCGCACTGCGCATACATGCTTACTGCTATGTAGATAGCGTAAGGAAGTATAGAGAGATAGGCACCGTAAAGGTGAATGAAGAGTTTGAATGCAAACTCACCCTACAAGCCAATGCGTATATCTTCTCACTAAATGGAGATACCGTAAAGATGGAGAGAGGTTGTACCGATGCCAAAGCTATTGGCTATCTACTATACCCTTACTTTGGAGGAGACGAGCCATCCCCACAAGACATGAGCATCAAGATAAAACTATACTAGGCCTTCTTTTTATTCACCCTATCAGGGTTTGTAGCTACAAAGCTTTCCCAGCTTACTTTCTTTTTGGCCTTAGGTATTTTTTTGCTCACAGAGGTTTGATTGGTAGGCAGCCGCTCTTGATAATGATGCGTAAGTGCTACTGCTACCGCATCTGTAGCATCCATAAAGCGTACATCCTCTTCAAACTTCAGCGTATGTTGCAACATCTGCCATACTTGCTCTTTGCTGGCATTGCCCCTACCTGTTATGGATTGCTTTACCTTTTTAGGCGCATACTCCTCTGCATGCAGCCCATGCATCATAGCAGCGGCTATGGCTACACCTTGTGCCCTGCCTAGCTTCAGCATACTTTGCACGTTCTTTCCGTAGAAGGGAGCCTCAATAGCTACAGCATGTGGCTTATGGTTTTTGATGAGCGTTTCTATCTTTTTGTATATCAGTCTCAACCGCTCAGAATGGTCGTCATTTTTTGCCAATTGCAATACACCCATTTCCACTAATGAAATCTTATTTTTGCTCACGGCTATCAATCCGTAGCCCATAACCAAAGTACCGGGGTCTATACCTAATATTATCCTCGTAGCTTGCTGCAAATGCTGTTTTCTATTTGAACAAAAATACCAAAATATGGCTCAATTACCTGATAGGGGGTACAATATCAGCACTTATGCTGTGGGGTATCTATACACAGGTGGTCAAGCAGATAAGCAAGGTAGACTCAGACCCTTTGCAGCTATTACTATCGGGTAATAATATATTCTTGTTCTGTTGTTTGGTACTTATGCCTATCAACTTAGCCCTAGAGGCCAAAAAATGGCATATACTGGCGGGTGCTACACAGAAACTCTCTTATCGAGCAGCTTTTACCAGCTATATAGCAGGGATAGCCTTTGCTACGGTGACCCCCAACAGACTAGGCGAATATCCGGGCAGAATGTTGTACCTGAAACGCAAGAACACCGTTCGCCTTATTAGTGTATCCATACTTGGAGCTACGGCTCAGATGCTTACGCTATTCATATACGGGTTTATCGGTCTGCTGTATTATAATCTGTTCATTGACGACATTATAGGTAAGATACTACTGATACCCTGCCTCATTGTTGCAGTGATACTCTTCATCGCCTATTGGAAATTTGAGACCTGGATACCTGTTATTGAGCGTTTTAACATTTCGTGGCTAAAACGCCTGAATAGGTATGGCAAACTGTTAACGCGCTTTTCCTTTAAAGAACAATTAACAGTACTAGGCATATCCATGCTGCGTTATAGCATCTACACGGCACAGTTATTGTTTATGATATACTGGATGAACATAGACATATCAGTTGTAGACGGGATGTTCACCAGTGCACTATTCTTCTGGGTAGTATCTGTAGTACCGTCACTTACCATCATCGAGCTAGGAGAACGGGGCTATGTAAGCCTCTACCTTTTCCAACATTTTTCTGATAACGCTGTTGGTATATTAGCAGCAACTGTAGGGCTATGGCTCATCAACCTGGCAATACCTGCACTTATGGGTAGCCTGTTATTATTCAGAATGAGGCTGCTTCGTTAACACAGGTTTTGCATTAATATTTGAAACAAAACACAGACATTTAGATTATGAAAAAGATACTCATTGCAGCAATGCTTTCTATAATATACTTCCCCGTATTCGCACAGGGAGATGACTTCTGCGGGCTAACCAATACCAGCTTTGCAGCAGGAGAAAAACTGACCTTTAAGGTATACTATAACATGGGTATGGTATGGGTAGGTGCTGGCGAGGCTACCTTTACCACCAAGCTGGAAGATATGAACGGTAGTAAGGTATACCACATCGTTGGTGATGGTAGCACTTACAGCTCTTACAACTGGTTTTACAAGGTGCACGACAAGTACGAAACCTATATAGATACAGCTACCATGCTGCCCAAACGCTTTGTACGTAATGTGAACGAGGGTGGTTATAAATTCTATAATAATGTCACCTTCGACCATAAGGCTAAACGTGCCATATCAACCAAAGGCGTACACACAGTACCGGGCTGCGTTCAGGATGTATTATCAGCTATATTCTATGCTCGTAATATAGACTACGACAAGTATAAACCCGGTGATAGAATACCTTTTGATATGTTTTTGGATGAGAAGGTATATAGCCTGTACATCCGCTATATGGGTAAGGAGCGTGTAAAGACCAAATACGGCACTTTCAACGCTATTAAAATAAAGCCGCTACTAATCGACGGTACGGTGTTCTCAGGTGGTGAGAAGATGACCATATGGGTGAGTGATGACAAGAACCACCTGCCGCTAAGGGTAGATAGCCCAATAGTAGTCGGTAGTGTAAAGGTGGACCTGATAGGCTATAAGAACCTCAGAAACCCATTCAATGCGCTGATAAGCCTTCGTTAAACGAATTTATTCATTAGTAATATTTCTATAAATGAGTACATATATTATATGCTACTCATTCTTTTTTATATTTTTGTTCACTTCATTACATATCCTTATTGAAATATGATTGCACTGGGTGGAAAGCCACTGGATATAGCAGCATTTGAGCAGATCATCTTACATGAACAACCCATTAGGGTTGCTGCCCCTGCTATAAAAGAAGTGACGCGCAGTTTTGATTTTCTGAAAGCATTCTCTCAAGACAAACTCATCTATGGTATCAACACGGGCTTTGGGCCTATGGCGCAATACCGCATCAACGATGAAGACAGAGAGCAGCTACAATACAACCTGATCCGCAGCCACAGCTCGGGCATGGGGCAGCTATTGACCCCTACACAATGCCGTGCTATGATGTTGGCTCGTTTGCACACATTGCTATTGGGCTACTCGGGCATACACCCTGAGTTGGTACAGTTGATGGAAACACTCATCAACAACAAGGCATACCCATGTATCTATGCCCATGGCGGCGTAGGTGCTAGTGGCGACCTGGTACAGCTGGCGCATTTAGCACTAGGCCTTATAGGCGAAGGCGACTTCTGGTTGGATGGCAAAAAGGTAGCAGCCAAAACAGCATTCAAAAAGCTAGGCTTGCAGCCGCTAAACATCCACATACGTGAAGGCTTGGCCATGCTTAACGGCACCTCTGCTATGACGGGCATTGGTGGTATCAATGTGATACGTGGTCACCGCTTGGTGGTGTGGAGCATGTTGTTATCGCTAATGGTAAATGAGATGATGGAAGCCTACGACGACCACTTCTCTGCCGAGCTGAACAATGTGAAGCAACACAACGGGCAACGCTCCGTAGCAGAAATGATGCGCAGCTTGGGCGAAGGCAGCCGCTTGATGCGCAACCGTCACGAGCATCTATACGATAGAAAGGTAACCGAAGACTTTATAGAAGATAAAGTACAGGAATACTATTCGCTACGTTGCGTACCGCAGATACTAGGTCCGATATTCGATACGGTATTGCATACCGAGCGTGTAATAGTAGACGAGCTGAACTCTGTGAACGACAACCCTGTTGTAGACCGTAAGAATAAGAACATCTTCCATGGGGGCAACTTCCATGGTGACTATATAGCACTAGAGATGGATAAGCTGAAGATAAGTATGACCAAGCTGTCTATGCTATCTGAGCGTCAGTTGAACTTTATCCTTAACCCTGCTCTCAACCGTAAGTTACCACCATTTGCCAACGCAGGTAAGCTTGGGCTGAACTTTGGTATACAAGGGATGCAGTACCCTGCTACTTCTACCGTTGCTGAGAACCAAACCCTCAGCAACCCGATGTACATCCATAGCATACCGAACAACAACGATAATCAGGACATCGTGAGTATGGGTTGTAATGCGGCTATGATGTGCCACCGTGTAATAGACAACACCTTTGAGGTATTGGCAGTAGAGGCAGTAGCACTTGTACAGGCTATAGACATCAGAGGTATCTCTGGCAGAATGTCTCCTGCTACTAAGTGGGTGTATAAGAATGTACGCGACATCATGCCATTCTTTGAAGAAGACTTCTCTGCATCGGCTAAGCTACAGCAAGTAAAAGACTGGATGAAAGTAACAGACGTGGTAGAACGTTTTAAAAAGAAGATCTAAACAGACTTATGAAAAAGAAATACGCATTGGTAACGGGTGGCTCTCGTGGTATAGGCAGAGCATGTTGTGTAAAGCTGGCTGAGCTGGGCTACTCCGTACTGGTAAACTATAAAGGCAATAAAGCTGCGGCTGATGAAACAGTAGCACTGGTAAAAGAAAAAGGTGTAGATGCAGAGGCCATCAACTTCAACGTAGCGGACAAGGCGAATGTAGATGAAGTATTGGGCGGATGGATCACTGCTAACGAGGATGCGATCATAGAAGTACTCATCAACAACGCTGGTGTGCGCCATGATACACTCATGATGAGCATGACTGACGACCAATGGGGCAGCGTGTTGGATACCAGCCTACAGGGTATGTACAACGTGACCAAAGCTGTGCTGAACCCCATGCTGATGAACCGCTACGGTCGCATCATCAATATGGTTTCCCTCAGCGGACTGAAAGGCACACCGGGACAGGTAAACTACTCTGCTGCCAAAGCGGGTATGATAGGCGCAACAAAAGCATTGGCACAAGAGATTGCTAAGCGTAACGTAACCGTTAACGCCATAGCACCAGGCTTTGTAAAGACCGACATGACCGAAGAGCTGAACGAGAAAGAACTAACGGGTATGATACCTATGAAACGCTTTGGTGAAGCACAAGAGATTGCCGACCTGGCAGGCTTTTTAGCTTCAGATAAATCGAGCTATATAACAGGGCAGGTAGTATCTATCAATGGTGGATTATATACCTAGTCTTTAGTAAACATATTTAGTAGTAGAAAGGAGTAACATCATGTTGCTCCTTTTACGACTTATTAAAACTCTTAATTCTATTGATGTAATTTGTATATGGTTTTTGCAAAGACCCTTCTTCTAATTCTTTAGCTGCCTTATTCTTTATGCTATGAGGTGCTTCTATACTATTATTACTTACTATTATGCCTGTAATTTCTTGGGTTCCATTGTACGAAGTTTTTCGATGACTTATCTTAAACCCTGCAGAAGTAATAATATGAAACATAGGACCTATTAGGTGCCTGAAGTCGTTCGGCCCAGAAAATGTCAAATCATCAATAAACCTTGTATAAGTAATACCATTTTCTTCGCATATTTTCATTAACTCTTTGTCTACTTCTGACATGACTAGGTTAGCTATATAAGAACTTGTTGGAGCACCTTGTGGTACTTTATAGTTTACTGTAGTCAGCTTTGTTAGAATGCTTGCCATTTGATTGGAAACCCCATCCATGGCAAGAAATACATTATAAACCATTTTGTTTGTTATACTAGGATAAAAATCCTGTAAGTCAGTACATAAAAGGTATTTATTTCCTTTATGAGCTAAAGCATTTGTAATATTACTTCTCCCTTTAACTCCTCCCTGGATATTTTCAGGGAATATTATATTGGAAAAAAACTCATTGTTGATGCTTTTCTGTATACTTTTTAGCTTAGTTATCGGCGCATCAATTCTTCTAGTTTTTATAGTACCATCTTCATATCTTTTGTATTCACCAGTCCTAGAATCTATTTTTTTTTCCTCTTTAGTATAATATAAAGGCGTTGCTGAATTAATAATACTTTCTAGATGTACATGGCCGACATTTAGCCTATTTGCTAAATATTTAAGTTGGTATTTCTTATACAGAGAAGAATTCATTTATTAAAG
>CAZPDA010000135.1:0-8370 GCA_964585115.1 uncultured Flavipsychrobacter sp. | reverse complement strand
CATTCCATACGATTTTGGCAACAATCCTGTGGAAAAAATGGTTTTAGGACACCATATTATATAAAAATAGTTGTTTCTGTTTTTCAGCCTAACTATTTACATTTGCCATCTGTACAAAGAAATTTTATGGCTAGCACTGCAGACATTCGTAACGGAATGATCATCAAATTAGACGGCAACCTTTATTCGGTTGTTGAGTTTGGACAAAACAAAACTGCTCGCGCAGCAGCGAAAGTATGGGCTAAACTAAAAGGAGTAGACAACACTCGTACAATAGAGCATACATGGAACTCAGGAGATAGTATCCACCCGGTACGTATCGAAAAGAGGAACTTCCAGTTCTTGTACAAAGACGATATGGGTTACAACTTCATGGATCAAGAGACATTTGAGCAATTCACTATGCCTGAAACGTCTATTGATAACCCGGGTCTTTACAAAGACGGTCAAGAGTGTTTCATCCAGATCAATACAGAAACGGACCAACCAATGGGTGTTGAGCTTCCTTCAAACGTAGTATTGGAAATAACGTATACTGAGCCGGGCCTTAAAGGCGATACGGCAACCAGAACGCTGAAACCGGCTACGGTAGAAACAGGCGCTACGGTTAACGTACCACTATTCATAGACACAGGAGAAAAAATAAGAATCGATAGTAAAACAGGCGCTTACATGGAGCGTGTTAAAGAATAAGATCCCATTTCATTCAAAGTAAAAACCATCCTTCATGGAGTTAAAACAGATACAAGAGCTAATAAAAGCTGTTAACAAATCGAACTTAAGCGAACTGAAAATAGAAGATGGTGATTTTAAGATCACTATCAAGCAACAAGGTGAAGAGCACGTACAAGTGGTAGCAGCTGCACCTGCAGCAACCGCGCCACAACCTGCGGCTGCACCTGTAGCAGCTCCAGCACCACAACCTGCGGCTGCACCAGCAGCTCCGGAGGCTCCTCAAGCTGAAGACACAAGCAACCTTGTTGAGATAAAATCACCTATGATCGGTACTTTCTACCGTAGCCCTAAGCCAGGTGAACCATCATTTGTAAATGTAGGTGATGACATAGCTGAAGGTGGTGTAGTTTGTATCATCGAAGCGATGAAATTATTCAATGAGATAGAAAGTGAAGTAAGCGGTAAGATCGTAAAAGTATTGGTTGACGACGCTACTCCTGTTGAGTACGATCAGCCATTATTCTTGGTTGACCCTGCTTAAGTATATACTTTTAAACGGATAAATTGCAGATAGACGAATATGATTCGTCTATTCTGTATTTATATACATCAATTTGAAATCCATGTTCAAAAAAATATTGATAGCAAACCGTGGCGAGATAGCCCTACGCGTCATCAGAACGTGTAAGGAAATGGGTATCGAAACTGTAGCAGTATACTCTACTGCTGATAAAGACAGTTTACACGTAAGGTTTGCAGATGAAGCAGTATGTATCGGTAAAGCACAAAGTGCTGACTCTTACCTGAACATACCTCACATAATGGCTGCTGCAGAGATCACTAATGCGGATGCAATACATCCGGGTTATGGTTTCTTAGCAGAGAATGCCAACTTCTCTGAGATATGTGAGCAATATAATATCAAGTTCATTGGTCCTAAGCCAGACATGATCCGCTCTATGGGTGATAAGATCACTGCAAAGGAAACCATGATAAAAGCAGGTGTACCTGTAGTACCGGGTTCTGAAGGTTTGCTTGAAAGCTATGAGCAAGCTAAAGTACTAGCTACGGATATGGGCTACCCTGTAATGCTGAAGGCTACTGCCGGTGGTGGTGGTAAAGGTATGCGCGTAGTATGGAAAGAAGAAGAGCTGCAGAAAGCATATGATAATGCTAAAGCTGAGGCAGAGGCTTCTTTCAAGAATGATGGCCTGTATATGGAGAAGTTCATTGAAGAACCACGACATATTGAGATACAGGTAGCAGGAGACCAGTTTGGTAATGCATGCCACCTTAGTGAGCGTGACTGCTCTATCCAGCGTAGACACCAGAAGTTGGTTGAGGAGTCTCCATCTCCATTTATGACGCCTGAGTTGCGTAAGAAAATGGGAGATGCTGCTATCAAGGCTACTAAAGCTATCAACTACGAGGGTGTAGGTACTATTGAGTTTTTGGTAGATAAGCATAGAAACTTCTACTTCATGGAGATGAATACTCGTATCCAAGTAGAGCATTGTGTTACAGAAGAGGTTATCAATTACGACCTGATCAAAGAACAGATAAAGATAGCAGCAGGCATAGAGATAAGTGGTAAGAATTACGAGCCTCAACTTCACGCTATTGAATGTCGTATCAATGCAGAGGACCCATACAATGACTTCCGCCCTAGCCCTGGTAAAATAACAGTATTACACACACCTGGTGGGCATGGAGTACGTGTAGATTCTCATATCTACTCTGGCTACTCAATACCTCCGTTCTACGATTCTATGATCGCTAAGCTGATCACTGTTGCACAAACACGTGAGGAAGCAATAAAAACAATGGAGCGCGCGTTGAGTGAATACGTTATTGAAGGTATTAAGACTACTATACCTTTCCACTTGCAGCTAATGCAGAACGAAGACTTCAAGAACGGTAACTTTACGACAAAGTTCATTGAGACCTTTGAATTAAAATAAGACTCATTTTTGAGTATTGTAATACTTGGGCTTTGTAAACGATTTGCTAATAAGCGTTGTTTACAAAGCTCTTTTCTTTTTATTATATAATTTAGCTGCCGTCAAACGATATAACACAGATTATACATGAAGAAAACATTGCTAATAACAGGAGGTGCCGGATTTATTGGTTCTCACGTAGTAAGGCTATTTGTCAATAAGTATCCTGACTATAAGATCGTGAATCTAGATGCCCTAACTTATGCGGGTAACTTAGAGAACCTAAAGGATGTTGAAAACGCACCAAATTATGAATTTGTAAAAGCAGACATCACAGACGCGCCTGCTATAAATAACCTGTTTCAGCTATATAAGTTTGACGGAGTGATACACCTTGCGGCTGAAAGCCATGTGGACCGTTCAATAACCAACCCTAACGCATTTATCCAGACCAATGTAATGGGCACGGCAAACTTGCTGAATGCAGCACGTGAGCTATGGAAAGATAATACAGATGGGAAGTTGTTCTATCACATCTCTACAGATGAGGTATATGGTTCTCTTGGTGCTGAAGGGTTCTTCTTAGAGACCACTTCTTACGATCCGCAATCCCCCTACTCTGCTTCTAAAGCAGCATCTGACCACTTGGTACGCGCTTATGGCAACACCTATGATATACCATTTGTGGTAACCAACTGCTCTAATAACTACGGGCAGAATCAATTCCCTGAAAAACTATTACCTCTATTTATCAATAACATACGCAACAGCAAACCACTGCCTGTATATGGCGATGGTAAATACACCCGCGATTGGCTATATGTAGTAGACCACGCAAGAGCTATTGACACCGTATACCATAATGGCAAACATGGTGAGACCTATAACATAGGAGGCTTTAACGAGTGGCAAAACATAGAGCTAATAAAGCTACTATGCGAAAAGATGGATGAAAAGCTTGGTAGAGAAGCCGGTGAGTCAGCAAAACTGATCACCTATGTAAAGGATAGACCGGGACACGATAGACGTTATGCTATTGACGCAAACAAGATAAAGAATGAATTAGGATGGGAGCCGTCTGTTACCTTTGAAGAAGGTATGGAGATAACTATAGATTGGTACCTTAGCAATCAGGAGTGGCTAGACCATGTAACATCTGGCGACTATCAGAAATACTACGAAAAGCAATACAACTAAGATGAAAGGAATAATACTAGCCGGAGGCTCTGGTACAAGACTACACCCACTAACCATATCGGTAAGTAAACAGCTAATGCCTGTTTACGATAAACCAATGATATATTACCCGCTAACGACATTATTACTAGCTGGTATTAGAGAAATATTGATCATCACTACTCCTGATGATCAGGCAGCGTTTAAAAAACTCCTAGGTGATGGTAGCCAAATAGGTTGTCGTTTTGAATATGTCGTTCAGCCTAAGCCGGAAGGTCTTGCACAAGCATTCATTCTAGGAAAAGAGTTTATAGGTGATGATCCTGTAGCACTAATACTGGGAGACAATATATTCTACGGTTCAGGCATGGGTAGGCTGCTTAAGCAAAAAGTAAACCCTGATGGTGCAGTTGTATTTGCCTACCAAGTAGGAGACCCTGAACGCTATGGTGTGGTAGAGTTTGACGAGAACAATAAAGTATTGAGCATTGAGGAGAAACCTGAAAAGCCTAGATCTCACTATGCAGTACCGGGTCTTTATTTCTACGACAATGATGTGGTCAATATTGCTAAAAACATTAAACCATCTCCGAGAGGAGAACTGGAAATAACAGATGTAAATAGAACTTACCTTGAGCGTGGCAACTTAGAAGTAGGTGTATTGGATAGAGGTACGGCTTGGCTGGATACAGGAACATTCGACTCTTTGCAAGAAGCCGGACAATTCATTGAAGTAATTGAAAAACGTCAGGGACTAAAAGTAGGCTGTATTGAAGAAGTAGCTTATAGAAGAGGCTTCATCAATAAAGAGCAGCTAATGGAACTAGCTAAAAAGTATATGAAAAGCGGCTATGGTGCTTACTTGCAGATGATAGCTCAAGAAGACCGTCCACTTATCTAACATAATATTTGAATATAGGTTACTATCTTCGCAGCCCGCTCTATTAGCGGGTTTGCTCATTTAAGATATTGTGAGTCATGTTGATATATTTAATACCGATCATATCTGCCTTCATTGGCTACTTTACTAACTGGATAGCTATAAAAATGCTATTTCACCCAAGAAACCCTGTAAATATCCTTGGAATAAAGATACAGGGTATCTTTCCTAAACGTCAGCAGCAGTTTGCACAAAAGTTAGGAGTACTGGTTGCTAATGAGCTGATACATTTTGACGAAATAGCAGAGCAACTAAAGGACCCTGAACAACTGGACAAACTAACCCCTACTATTGAGAAGCATATAGACACATTCTTAAAAGAACGTCTAAAAGAGAAGATACCCGTAATATCTATGTTTGTAGGTGGTAGTACTCTTGATAAGATAAAAGACGGTATGATGGAAGAGATACAGCTTCTGCTACCCCAAGTCATAGGTCAATATACTGATGGGCTACAAGAGAAGATAAACATTGAGCAAATGGTGACAGATAAAGTAGCCAATTTCTCTACTGACAAACTGGAAGAGATACTTGCTGCCATCATGAAAAAGGAATTCCGTTTTGTAGAGATATTGGGTGGTGTAGTAGGTTTCTTGATAGGGTTGCTTCAAGTAGCTATTACTTTATTGCAATAGAGGTCAACTTGCAGGAGTGCTCGTTATCCACCAAGTATTGCCTGAAGGGTCTTTCACTCCACCACTTCGCCCATATTCTTGATCAGCAGGAGGCATCACAGATATTGCGCCAGCATCTAGTGCTTTTTGATATGTAGTATCTGCATCTGCAACATTAATGTAAAGCCCTGCATTTTGCACCGAAAACTCTTCAGTAGCACCGGCAAACATGATGCAACTTTCCCCAATTAATATTTCAGCATGCATTATAGTTTGTTCATCACGCATTACTTTCATTTTCTCTGTTGCACCAAATACATCTTGAGTAAACTTTAAAAACTCATTTGCATTATTGACAATAAGATACGGCATTACTGTATTGTATCCTTCAGGGATGTGAACTAGTGACATAGGAACTGTTTTTAGTTATCCAATTCATTAAATATAAAACACGATTTTCATGTATTGAACAAAATAGACATTATGAATATATCAAGAATTATGATTTATATCAGCTTTAGCGTTTAAGCATTGTATAGGGCTCAGATTATCGTATTTTTGAGCAAAACGATAGAACTAATGCCACATTATTATACATTAGGAGATATCCCTCATAAACGCCATACGCAGTTCAGACAACCGAATGGTAAGCTATATTCAGAGCAACTATTCAGTACAGAGGGTTTTTCATCAAATTACTCACTCCTATACCACATCAACCCGCCTACCCAGATCGTAAAAGCAGAAGAGCCGATAGACGTATCACCTAAACCTGCTACTGATAATATACTTAAGCATAGAAGCTTTGAAGGCTTTGATATAAAGCCTGAGGCTGACTTTCTAAAGAGTAGAAAGATCGTACTCTTTAATAATGATGTACAAGTAACACTTGCTGCACCTCAGAAAAGCCTTACCGAATACTTCTACAAGAACGGTGATGCTGATGAGGTAATATTTGTGCACGAAGGTGAAGGAACACTTAAGACTCAATATGGTGACCTACCTTTTGGTTATGGTGACTATTTGGTAGTACCTCGTGGCACTATATATCAAATAGAATTCAAAGACGAGAACAACAGATTATTCATAGTAGAATCATTTAGTCCTGTTTCGTTCCCTAAAAGATACTTAAGCCGTTACGGACAGCTTTTAGAGCATTCTCCATTCTGCGAGCGCGATATACGCAAGCCACAAGACCTTAAGGCTATTGATGAGCAAGGCGAATTTCTGATACAAACAAAGAAAAAAGGTTTACTATACCCTATAACTTATGCCAATCATCCATTTGATGTAGTTGGTTGGGATGGTAATGAATATCCATATGCGCTGAGCATACACGATTTTGAACCCATAACAGGGCGCGTACACCAGCCACCTCCGGTACACCAAACATTTGATGCACATAACTTTGTAATTTGCTCATTTGTACCTCGTTTGTACGATTATCATCCTGAAGCGATACCTGCGCCATACAACCATAGCAATATTGACAGTGATGAAGTATTGTACTACGTAGATGGTGATTTCATGAGTAGAAAACATGTTACCAGAGGAATGATAACTTTGCACCCTGCCGGCATACCTCACGGACCACATCCGGGAGCTGTAGAAAAGAGTATTGGGCAGAAAGAAACTGGTGAACTGGCTGTAATGGTAGATACATTCAAACCATTGGTGATGACTAAAGAAGCTCAAGGCATAGAAGATGATGATTATATAATGAGCTGGGCTGAGTAATAAAAACTATTATTGAAAATATTATAAACAAGAGAAAGAGTATGGATACACAAACTGCAAGTCAAAAAATGGCAAATGCGCAAGACTTTTTGCCGATCAACGGAACTGACTATATCGAGTTCTACGTTGGAAACGCAAAGCAAGCTGCACACTTCTATAAGACAGCTTTTGGTTTTCAGTCTTTAGCATATGCCGGACCGGAAACAGGTGTGAAGGATAGAGCTTCATATGTATTGGTTCAGGATAAGATCCGTCTTGTATTGACGACTCCACTAAAGTCTGACCACCCTATTTCTGAGCATATCAAGAAGCACGGTGACGGTGTTAAAGTATTAGCACTATGGGTAGATGATGCATATGGTGCTTTTGAAGAAACTACTAAACGTGGAGCTAAGCCACATACAGAGCCTACAACACTTACTGATGATAACGGTGAGGTACGCATGTCGGGTATCTACACTTATGGTGAAACGGTACACATGTTTGTAGAGCGCAAGAACTACAACGGAATCTTCCTACCTGGCTTTGAAAAGTGGGAAAGCAATTACAACCCTGCTCCTACTGGTCTTAAATATGTTGACCACTGTGTAGGCAATGTAGGATGGGGTCGTATGAACGAAACAGTTCAATGGTATGAAGATGTAATGGGATTTGCTAACATCCTTACTTTTGATGATAAGCAGATCACTACTGAATACTCTGCCCTTATGAGTAAGGTAATGAGTAACGGTAACGGTTACGTTAAATTCCCTATCAACGAGCCTGCAGAAGGTAAAAAGAAATCTCAGATAGAAGAATACCTAGACTTTTATGAGGGAGAAGGTGTGCAGCATATAGCTGTAGCAACAGATGATATCCGTACTACTGTTAAAGAGCTTCAAGCTCGAGGTATAGAATTCTTAGATACTCCTGATACTTATTACGAAACGCTACTTGAGCGCGTAGGTGAGATAGAAGAAGAAGTAAAAAGCCTTCAAGAGCTTAAGATACTTGTAGATAGAGACGAAGAAGGATATCTATTGCAGATATTCACTAAGCCGATAGAAGACCGCCCTACTCTTTTCTTTGAGATCATCCAAAGGAAAGGAGCACAAAGCTTTGGTGCAGGTAACTTCAAGGCATTGTTCGAGTCTATAGAAAGAGAACAAGAAAGAAGAGGTAACCTTTAATACTTCTTTCTTAACAACAAATAATAAAAGCCCTCTAATGAGGGCTTTTTCTGTATTTAGAGTTTATCTTTTCTACTATAGTATACTAATACGCTTGTAATAAGACTGGCCATCTATAT
>CAZPDA010000134.1:0-8401 GCA_964585115.1 uncultured Flavipsychrobacter sp. | reverse complement strand
CTACTATTTTGTCAATACTATAATCTTGATACAGAGCCGGATACTGGGATTTCAACCTGTCGGCAGCTCCTTTCTTATTCTTTATATCCACATCAGAATCAAGCGTACCTATCAACAGCTTGGTCTCATTTATCTGTTGATCTATAGACCTTAAACTACTGCTCTGCACATCTTTCAGGCTATCCAAGAAATCCTTGTAAGACTTCTTGGCTGCATTTGCCGCACTACTAGTGGTGAGCAACTTAGTAGCTACCGTGGTAAGCAGAGAAATAGCCAATGGAGCTATAGTAGTAAAGCTCGTCAAGTTTGTTGCCAAGCCTGCAAGACTTTTGAAGTCAAGCTTCTTCATCTTGCTAAACTCGCCTACTATATTTCCTACTAACCCCTCAATTGCGTTTTCCACTCTACCGTCAACACCGAGCCCCTTCAAGATTCCATTACCAACCTGTCTGAAAATACCTTCAAGTTGGGCGGTACTAACTTTAACTTTAGTATTGATAGTATCTATCTTGCGAGATAGCGACTCTAGCTGGGCAACTTCGTTTTTAGATAAAGATGCCATTTGCCGCTGATAGTCATTAAGTTTAGCAGTAAGCTTTCCCAGCTCTACTATCTGTGCTTGTATAGCTTTTGTTGCATTTATTAATGCATCGTCATTAACTTCGTACGATATCTTGTGGATGACCTCTGTAACGTCTGCCATAGGGAGTGGTGATATGATATATGTATATTGAGAACCCTATGCACTTGCAGGTGGCATGTTACCTGATACGTTTGGTTGGAAAGGGACGTCTCCCCCAATCTTTCAACAGCAAATATACAACAATAAAATTAACAACAAAAATATTTTATTAATAATAATCATGAAACAACTAACACTGCTACTTACAGCATCAATAATACTTGCTTCTTGTGGTAATAACAAGCTGCCGTCAGAGCTAACAACACTAGAACTATCAGGACTTAAAGGAAAGGTGAAAACCATAACAAACACTACGTACAAATCTTGCATATATGACGGTGAAAGCTGGGAACCTACAACTAATAGCGGCTATGACATACAAAAGCTAGATTATGACAAAGACGGATTTATAACTAAAATATCATTAGTAGAGTACTTTCCGGCTCTTGATTCATCTGAGACATCATATAGCTACACAGTGCAAAAAATATCACAAGACAATAAAACAATAGCATATACAGTGACAAGACAAGATACACTTGGTAATGCTATAACAGACACTAATAACATTGTATGGATCAATGACCATATACGATTAGAATACCGAAACACAGAACACGGAGATACTGCTTTCAGTTATTCCACAAGGTATGATGATGAAAATAGGGAGTCTATTGTAAAGGAAAAAACCCGTCTAAATGATGGCACCTATTATACTACAGCATCTAAATACTTTTATGACAAAAAAGGGTTTCGGGTAAAAGACTCTATTTTTTACAATATGCATACAGCCCCCCAAACATATGAAGTAACCTATAAGGATCAAGCTACAGATAAGTATGGGAACGTCATTCACAAATTGTCAGAGACCTTTTATAATGGCGACACAAACAGACGAATTATTCAAAGCAATATAGAATACTATAATTAAAAACAATCATGAAACAACTAACACTACTACTTACAACATCAATAATACTTGCGTCTTGCGGTAATAATAAGCTGCCGTCAGAGCTAACACAGGCGCAAGAGCTAGGACTTAAAGGGAAAGTAAAAAGCATTGAAAAAACCTTTTACCACTTTTGTGAGTATGACGGTGAAAGCTGGAAACCCACAACTAACAGTAGCTATTACAAAGCAGGGGTATCTTTTGACAAAAATGGCTTTAAAACACAAACAACTACGACAACCTATTACCCCACTCTAGACCCGCCCAAATCATCAACAGGACACACTTGGCAGAGAATATCAAAAGACAATAAAACAATAGCATATACATTATCAAGACAAGATACACTTGGCAAACAAATAATAGACACCTATAAAATTGTTTGGATCAATGACCACATACTATTGGAATACCAAAACAATGAAAAGGGAGATACGCTATTTAGCTCTTTAACAAAGTATGATGACAACAACTTGGCAATATTCAACAAAGAAAAAACTCGTCTAAACGATGGCTCTTACATTAGATCTATATACAAGTACTTTTATAATAAAGATGGTTTACCTATAAAAGATTCAGTATTTTCTAATATGGATAATGAGCCTGAGGTATATGAAATAATCCATAAAGAGCGATCTACAGATAAGCATGGTAATATTATTTACGAATTTATAGAGCAGCACAGAAACGGAGACACTTCCAATATGATCAAAACCGTAGCAATAGAATATTATGATTAAGAAAACAATGAAGCAACACCTCTTTATACTACTGGCAATAACTACTGTATTTACCGCCTGTAATAGCGGAAAAAACATTAATACACAACAGCCATATACAGACCTTAAGAACGACTGCTTCAAAGGCAAAGTAAAGAAGGTGACCAAAACGGAACATGAAGGTGTATACTATGCTAATGGTGAATGGAGCAAACCTACCGATGCGGTAGCTACTGTACGCTACTACTACTATGACACCGCAGGATATAACACAGGACTAGAAGAGTACTACCTGTATCATGACACACTATATAAGGAAAGTAAACAAGAAGTCGTGTTTGAAAATGGGGTACCTGCAGTTAAGAATACCTATAACGCTTCTGGAGACCTCATTAAAAGGACTACTATAACAACTATGGCAGATACGGGCTTCACTATAGATGTGTACGACTCTGCCAACACTATAACACAAAGACAGGTAATGCTGCTGAACAAAGGCGGCAGACAAAAGACGAGTGACTTTACCTACTTCGACAGGTATGGGCAAACCTCACAAACACTATCCTTCAGCTTTGGATATAATGACGCACAACTGCTAGATAGCCTTAAGCTGAAAATGTATGATGGCAGAGGTACTTACCTACCTGAGCAAGACATACTGTTGGTGCCTAGCTACCTGGAGAAAGATGCTAAAGGCAACCCTACACTCACCGTGCTTACAGGCTATGGAGCAGCCAATGGCACCAATATGTTGATAGAGTATGAGTACGAATATTATGAGTAACTTGTATGTATTAAAGCAAGAAGAATGCGATACATACTATTTGCCCTGATACTGCTTACCACACAGCTACGATCTACGGCACAAGGTAAAGACACACTTACCATACCGCCATACAACGATGTACATACCGAAGGATATAAAGGACCTGTAAAACGAGTAACGGTAACCACCTATGATGACCCTAAGTTTGCGTCGGATGGCATTACGGTGAAAAAGTATAAACAGAAGTCTATAATAGACATCACCTTTGATGCTAACAGGTTTATAGAGAAGGTGGACTACTACACCATAGAGAAAGGTCGCAAGATACTGGTAGAAAAAGAAAGAAGACACAGAAAAGACCTCAAGCATATACACACCGTGGTATACGATGCCGGTAACGAACCCACAGCCGAAAAGTCTACCACTTGGGTGAACGATACCCTATGCCTGACCAACGAATATGAGCCGGGCGGACGAGTATTGGTGAACAGTGTAGAAGAACACCTGAACGATAAATACCAAAGCACTACACGCACCATGCAATACATGTCACAATCGGGGCAGCTACAGGGTTACTCAGTAATGAACTATGGCTATGATGCTAATGGCGTGATGAATAGTGTGAAATACAAACTATACAACAACAAGAACGAACTGGTAGAAGAGAACAAAGACGACCTGCTGATAAACGTACTGAAGCATGATAAATACGGCAATCCATTAATAAGCCATAGCAAGAACCCCGATAGCAAAAAGGTATCGCTGGTAATGGAACTGGTATATGAATATGATGAGTAAATTCACGATAATATGAAACCACTCCTATACTTATTATTGCTCTTGCCATTCGCTTCAGGCAATAACCACCAAGCAGACATCACATCAGACTGGTGCAGAATGAACCTAAAAGGTGAGGTGAAGGAGATGAAGAAAAAAGGAGCATACACAAAAAAAGAGCTTAGAAAAAAGTGGTATAGCTTTCATGAAACCTATTCATTTTTAGAGGACGGTTTCATCAACTATATTGTATATGACTATGAGCACTTACTTACTTTTTCATACATTAACAATCAAAATAAAGAACTAGGACACAATAGTGTATTTTATTACAAGTTTACTCCTTATCACTTAGGAGATAGCACTATCACTGTAGGAATTAATGATACTTCCTTCATACAGCATACATACAGGTTAAACTTGTTTATGAACGGATTTAATGGTCCTACATGTACACGTTACGACTTCCACTCTAAAAACAAGTACATATACAATTCTAAAGCCCAACTGATAGAAAAAACAATACGAACAGAAGAAGATATTTGGAGCTCAACCTCTACTTATTATAACTATAGCGACAATGGCTATGTCAGCAAGAAAGTAGTAATAGACTTACATAACAAAGACACTACAATAACTAATATCATTATCAAAAAAGTAGATAAGAAAGGTAACCCAACTCGTACTATTGAATATGTTTCTGGTAGCTATGAAGATACCATGATATATAATTACGAATACACCTACTATTAACTCCCTTCACTAGCATTTTTCATTTGCTCATTGTGCCAGTCTGCATAGGCGGCTTTTTGTTTTATACGGTAGTAGAACATGAATACACTGGTATCCATAAAATGTTCTGCCGCACGTATGTCTCCTTCATTATACTTCAGTGCTATATCCCAAAAGTTGTCGTACCACTCATCTACCTGTGCGGCTACGGAGCGGATGGTGGTGTCAGTGCGTTGAGCATGTCCTTCCTTTTGCTGAAATAGTTCGTATCGGTCAAAGTATCGGACAACTCCTTCCATGCCGGTGTGGATGCGACCCCTAAGCTCAAAAAAAAACTGTACAACTCCGGGTCGGGCGGTATGTTCTGTGTGGCATCACCTTTGGCCAGGTGCACCTTTCTACTCGTCCAGTAGTCCTCGGTCTGCTTAGGGTCTTCTCCTTCGGCAAAGCAATAGATAGCCCCCATGCGTAGCGCACAGTCCTCGTCTACGGGGTACTGCAAGCGATACTTTATATTGTTGGCAAGTGTAGCCACATCCGTGCGTAGGGTCTTTACACTCTTTTCATCATTACACAGCTCCAGCATCTTATCCATCATGGCAGATAGCAACTGTTTTGTAGCCCCACCAGAGGCATAGATATTTTGCGCGCCTGCTGCTACATAACGGCTCATATGGTAGCCATTGGCTACATCTTCAGGAATGTAAAACTTGATGTTGTGTACTTGAGAATGGAATACTTCTTTATACTTCGGGTTGTTCTCGAAGGATGTTTTCATGTGTATGGTTTTTTATCGTTTGTTTCTTGGTCTTGTTTATATCATCCAGTCGTTATCTCTGGACCTATTTATCTCTGCCAGCATCCACTTAGCATCTGCCAGTTCCTCTTTAGTTGGCGGTACAAACACTGTTTGCAGCCCATCCGTTTTAGAGGCTATGAACCTTGGGCTTAGCCGCTTGCCAAATATTATCATCTTCAGCAAGGCTACCTGCTCATCTATGGTCAGTGGTTGAGGTTCGGCTATTATTCTGTCCTTCACTATATCTCGGTATATGTACAGGATGCCTGCATCTATATGCCGCTGCACCTCGGGGTTTTGCATCATATACTTGATGGCAACATCCGTGTATTCCTTTTTCAAATGGGGAAAAGCTGCCCGTACAGCACGCGCTTTGTTTCTGTGCAGTATCATTTGCTTAACAAATATGGCTTCTTGGCTGCTTAATGCCATGTTCTTTCCCCTCTCGTATTAGAATACAAATTTATAATAAAAACACAATTAAAACAACGATAATTGTTATTTTATTTTTTAGCCCATAGATACATAATGATACAAAGAAGCAGCACTACTACGGCTATGAATAATGGACGCATCCTTATCCATTGTTGTTTCTTTTTGCGCTGCTCCAGTCGGTGTGCTATACTGCGGTGGAGCGTATCATTACCTTTTGCCAACTCCATTAGTCGCTCGGCTACAGGCACGGCATATTGATACTCCAGCCCCTTGGTAGCGTATAGCAGCTCTTCTACTATTAGTGCATTGGTAGCCTCATCATAGTCTTTGCGGAGCACGGCAAGATGTCCGTCGTCCAGCAGCAGGCAGATATAATCGTATAGTGACTTATGGCTCATGCGGTAGGTATCTACAGTAGCCATGTGGTTGCTTAGCTTTCTACTCTCTTTCAGTATCCATTCGGGGGTCACTTTTACGGCATCTCTTGCACGGTTGCCCATGCCACTTAGCCAACGCTCCTCATCGTAGCGTCTACGCAGGGCGGGTTCTTTCAGCACCTCGTATGCCTCCTTTACTTCTCTAAAGTGGTCTATAGCATAGGGGGTATCCGCATTCACATCGGGGTGATACTTACGCGCCAAAGCACGATATGCCTTACGCACCTCGTCTGCCGAGGCAGAGGGGTGTAGCTCCAGTGTTTTATAATGGTCTTTGAGTACTGTGGCAGGCATCTGTTAACACACTAAGGTAGGCACTATTAGCGTATTAGCGAAAGCATTATTTACGTTAAGTATTATGGAATATGACCCGCATAAGCATCAGTAAAACACATTATAACATTTGCGTTTTTAATTTCATTTTAATATCTTACAAATAGTATAGTATCGAAAGACTTAGCCGCCATAATATGAAAATAGTCAACTTAGTTATCATATTAACACTCCTGCTCACCAATGCCCGAGGGCAAACTTGTACACCTGAGTTCATTTCAAGTAATAATGATTATTCAATTCGATCGTATAACAGCTTCTTCTCTACTGGTGATGAAATCATTTTTACAGCATATACTAAAAGTTCAAGAAGAGAAATCATATATAGATACGATGGTAAAACACCTCCGAGAGCTATACATCAAAAACAATTAGGTGTTATTATAAATATACGTAGCATAATACCGAAGCTAGCCCCTAATGGCAATTTATACTTCTACGGACAAGACAGCACAGATAAAAAATGGTACCTGTGCAGCTGGGATGGTGTGGGTGTTATACAAAAACTAAAACAGCATGATGGGTTTACTATATTTGGAATAACATCACTGTTCAAAGATGAGCTACTATATTTTGTAGAAACCAAAACAGTAGACTCTTTAAAAACAAAAGTGCTTTCTGTTATCAATACGGCAACAAATCAAATAACCCAAATATCCGATACTAATACAGGCGTATATCTCATATTCGAATTTAAGGATAGAATCTACTTTATTAATGCGCATGATATCGGGTATCACAATCTTAGACCCACATCAGAACTATTCTACTACAACCCTGCAGACGGTGCAATAGTAAAGGTAAATACAGGTTTTGAAAAGCTATACAAACCATACTTTAACCAGCCGATCGTTTTTAAAGACAAGATCGTAATGAGTATAGGCACGAAAAAAACAGGCTATGAATTATTCAAATATAATGGCACCGGAACGTTTAAACTTATTAAAGATCTAACACCCGGAGAAAAAAGTGGGGTTGTTTCCGAAATAATAAACTATCACGGCAAAGTCTACTTCCAAGGATATGATGATACAAGAGAATCAGCAACCTTATATACATATAACCCTACCAATGACAGCATCAGTAAGGTGCATAACTTCTTAAAAAAAAGTTGGTATAGTCACCTTTTTTTAACAACTGGTGTGTATAACGACAAGCTCTATTTAAAAGCTGCTGAAGATAGTCTAGGCACACAGATCTATCATTATAATGACCGTACTAATAAAGTAACAAGAATAACAACTTATAAACGTAAACACTATGCTTTTGACCCTTACAAACTTGTTTATTTTAAGGGAGCACTATATCTACAGCAAAAAGTTGGCGAAGTAGGCTGCTTTGCAGACCCACGATACAGCATTATGACGCTTAACTGCAAAAACCCTTAACCATCTAAACCATTCGATTATGAAATTTGTCAACTTACTGGCAGCAGGAGTGTTGCTTAGTACCTCTTCTTTCGCACAGCAGTTCTACACACCACAGCCAGTACCTATAATAAATGACAATAAATTAGAACAGGTATGGAGCATGACCAGCTTGGACGATAAACTTATTATAGGCGGTCATATAGATGAGCAGAGGTTATTTGGTCCTTTCCTTTATTATAATGGCACAGACCCAGTGCAGACTATCTCTGAAGACATGATGAAAGGAGCAAAGATCAGCACCGTTTTGTCTCCAATAGAAAATGCGCCAAAAGATGTTCATTACTTCAGTGCATGGGGAGATGACAGAGGGGGTATATACAAATGGGAAGGTAAAAGCCCAGT
>CAZPDA010000133.1:0-8428 GCA_964585115.1 uncultured Flavipsychrobacter sp. | reverse complement strand
GTTGCTCGTTCAACTGTTTGTATTGCTACATACGCGGTAGTAAGTATGGTACTAACCTTGAGACCAGTCTATCCGTAAAAGCCAATGCTATAGAAGTGCTGGATAAGCAGCTTGCCAGTCGTGCCAAGAAAGGGCAGTACGGTATCATTGTACTTTCCTCCGCCACCGACCCCTATTTGCAGATAGAAGAACGCTACGAGCTTACCCGTGCCGCATTGGAGGTGATACTAAAACATCGCTTCCCTGTGCATATGCTCACCAAGTCGCACCTCATTACCCGCGACCTAGACCTATTGCATCAAATAGACCAAACAGCCATCCTACCTGATAACCTTAAAGACGACCTGCAACGTGGTGTTATCGTGTCTTTCTCCTTCTCTACGGTAGATGATAAGATCGGTAAGATATTTGAGCCCGGTGCTACCCCACCATCGCGCAGACTGGAGACGATGCAGCAAGTAATAGACGAAGGCTTCCTCTGCGGGGTAAGTATGATGCCCATGATACCCTTTGTGAGTGATACGGCAGAACACTTGGAGCTGATGTACTCCACCTTTAAAAACATGGGTGCCGACTATGTACTACCCGCCACTATCACGCTCTTTGGCAACGAAAAGGCAGACAGCAAAACACTTATGCTCCATGCCATCAGCAAGCACTACCCCCAACTACTGGAACGCTACCACAAATACTTCGACAACAGCCACGAGCTACCTAAATACTACCGCGATGCCTTCTACAAAAAGATGCAGGAGCTGGGCGATAAATACCAACTGGAATACCGCATAAGACAAGCCGCTATCAATAAGCGGGGTAGATGCTAATACTTTATTGAACGGCAACAAATATGATGCTACCTACTGTTTTATCACATTCATTCGGCACATGAGTACGTTTTATCAGCTTATACCTTAGCGTATCAGGAGCTATATTTTCCTGTAAAGAGTGCGTATACGATATTACCTTACCTCTTGAGCTCACTGTACCAACATAATATGAGTTCTCTCCTTCTATACTCCAATTATCTCTATTATCATCATCGTATATAAGACCTGGAGTATCCTCTAGCTTAAACACAAAAGTATTCCATTCTTTAATCTTCTTATCCACAGTTAGCCCGTTTATATTGTTGAACCATACCTTTTCTATCCAAGCTTCTTCTACTTTTATATTTGTATCTGTGGTACTTAGCAGCTTATATTCTCTTACAAATACACCTGCTTCGCGAGAGGCTTCAACAGAACGGCAGTATTGAGGATTAGTAGTATTAACATCTAAATGGCAGCTACATAGCAAGACCAATAGAAAGAGTGATATAGTGGTTATAAGTTTCATAGTTTATAATATACATGCAATAATAACAGATTTCTCTCTTCACTCGAAATGACGAATTGAATAAATACACTTACACTTGTCATTTCCTGTTCACCCCGACCCCTAGGTGGAGATAGAGAGGAAGTAATAACATATAATAGTAAGTGATGAATATTGATAATGCGCTATACCCTCTATATTTGCAGCATGAGAACGTATGGCAAACTATCCTTCTTCTTATTCATTTTGCTGAATATGGTATTTACTGCGGTGTTCGTATACTTTATATATACAGGGATCGTAAAGCTGACCTTGATATTTCTACCCATCCTCAACCTAGTATTGATGGGCTATGTAGCATACAAGAACTATATGCTGGTACACATCGATGCTCACGAGCTAACGGTAGAGCACCCTTTTAAGAAACAAAAGACGTCCTACTTCTTCAGCGATATACAGTCGGTAAGTATATCGTATATACGAGACGATAGGAACAAGCAACAACTTATCATGACCATATACAAGAAAGACAATACACAAGACGAGTACATAGCCACAGGTATGCCGCTAGAGCGCAAGGCGTTGATAAAAGCATTATCAGAACGTGCCGATATGTTGTAAAGGGTGTAGACTCTAACCTACTATATGGGGGATGCAAAAAACACAAAACACCGTAATGCAACACGACACAGTGACACAGACGACACAAAAAAGTAAAAAGATATAGAGAAACGACTATAAGCTTGGCAGTACAGTAGCACTAAGTAACATCAGGGCAGCCACAATGCTCATGGCGTCTTTGAGCATTGTTGTCTTTGTTTCTTTGGACAAGCAAAGAAAGAAGAAAGTTATTCGAGCATACCAAATAAATATTAGGGAGATTTCTAACCCTAAAAGAATTCGAAATAACGGATGTATATTAAACTGTAAAAACACAAAACACCGTAATGCAACACGCAACACCCCCTACTTAGGTGGTAAAGACATTACGTATTTAAAGCTCTCTTCCAAATAGTCTACCAGTAGGTCTATATCGCCGTACATAGATTCGGGTATCAATACATAGTCTCTCATTACCGCACCATGAGACTTAAATATGGTACTATCATGCTCTTCCATAAAGGTCTTACAACGCTCCTTTGGCAGGCGTATACCTAGCTCGGCATCTTTATTCAACAGAGAGAACATATACCCGTTTGCAGAAGTATAGGGCATGGTCTTACCCTTGCGCTCAAACCCCTTACACTTAGCCACAAGCTTATCGTAGAATGCTAACTTTTCTTCCCACATAGTATCTGTATTACCTTATGAAAATACAATATTATAATTTGCGAGACCAATAACGAAAACATGCATACTACACCACGCTGGATACTTGCCACCTCTATAGGTTGGATAGCAGGCATCTTCATGACGTTGATATTTGCTTCACTATTCGAAAGTGTAGGGATACACCACATGCAATTCTTCATGGGGCTGGGTATGGGTTTGCCCATTGGTTTTATGCAATGGCGCACTGCTAAGAAACACTTAAGCGTCGGCACAAGCTGGATATGGCTCAGCACAAGCGCGCTTACGCTACCCTTCCTCACCTTCGATATACTGAAGAAGTTCACCACACTAAACTTTGGAGACCGTTATATTCTCTACTGCATAGCAATAGCCAGTATACTCGTAGGGTTGGTACAGTATGTATTGCTAAAGAACAGAACAGCTAACAGTGTGCTATGGATAGTGGCAAACATCATAGGTTGGTCGCTAGCAGGGCTTGCCGTTAAAGCTATTGACCATACCGGCATAGCGTCTGATAATAACTGGGTACTCTTTTCGCTAAACCTCTTGTTGATGCTTATTGGTGGGTTTCTATTAGGTGTGGTCTTACAGTTCTTCTTTAGGTGGATGAAGAGGGGGTGATGTAAAAGTGAAAAACACAAAACCACCGTTATGACACACGACACAGTGACACACGCAACACACTAGCAATTTAACGCAGGTATAGACAGAGTATGGCTAATTAAGTATGTTTGCATCCTGAAAGGACGGAAAGACACATGCAGCAATACAAGATAAACAACTACGAAGCAGAATACGAGCGCCCATTCCCCGAATACAAGCCACTGGACAGGATAGAATGTAGCCGTATCATTAACAAGCTATTCAACAGTTTGCCAAAGACGGATGCAAGCCTGGGGCTATTCCCAAGACTGGAGAGCATACTGGATAGTGAAGTGTTCGACCAAGATGTAATATTTGACATTGCCTATATCTTTAGCGTGTACGACTTTGCAGACGAAGAGGATGTATACCTAATATGGAATGTTGACGAAGTAGATGTGATGACCAAGTTCAGCCTACTGAATATATGGGAGCGCATCTGGAATCCTGACGAGGACGAGGCAGTGATACTCTACTCTCCTACCAACGGTAAGATGCTGATGATAACCAACTGGGGTACGGTGTATAATAATTAAGAAAACTATACTGTTATTCTAGCTTGCCATCTTTTAGTAGCATGTACAAACGCAGATTGGTAAAATAGTCTTTGCCTTTCTGTAGCAGTTCTGCTTCTGTGTAATATCGTCTTTTCATATCATCGTAGAATGATCCATAAAACTGTCCATATAAGTTGATGAAGTTTATAGGATGCTCTGTACCAAACAATGTAACCATTACTCGATAAACACCTTTACTAAAGGGCTGTAACCTTACAGACTGAGCTGCAACTAATGCCTGTTGTTTGATATAGGTAGTATCGTAGAAGTGTAATAACTTTCTGTATATCGGTTTTATAACCCCGTCAAATTCTTTTCTATTCAGCCCACGTGCATAAATCTGAAAATAACCCCTCCAAATGTAACTAATAGCATGAGTAGTGTCTCCCAGACCTTTATATATATCAAAATAATCACAGTCGCTCATCCCCCTTTCTACTGAATACCTCGTACCACAAAGCTTGTCAGCATAATAATTGGTCAGTATGGTATCTAATTTTTGTTGGTATACTAATGCTTTTTGATACTCCTGCCTATTGATATGGCATGTAGAAAGTATGGAGTAAGCAATATACTTTAAGTAATAGTCCTGTTCTATGTCCTCCCCATACTGTATTCGAATATTGCTTCTATGTTTATTTTCTACAAAGTTTGAGAGCAAGTATATAGCTGTAGTAGTATCTCCTTCCTCATAAGCTATTTCTCCTAAACCTAAATAAGCATTATCAACTATCCAGTGCTTAGGGTACCTGTTTATTATATCCTTATATATCGTTCTAGCTATAGAATAATATTCACTGTAAGAAAAAGAAGCAGCTACAACATAATACAATTTAATACCATCCTCATAATAGGGGTGTTCATCAATAAGACTCTTTGCAACCATAAGAGCTGAGTCTATATGTTCTTTATCTAAATATTGAAATCCTGCTTTAGCAAAGCTGTCTACATCCCTTTGAGCAAAAGCACTTACAGAAAAGAGTAGTATTAGGTATAAGGTTGATACATATTTCATAGCTATGTATAAATATAATAATTAGACTGGTCCCATACCATCTTTAAACACTATATATATTGATGCTTTGAATAATAAAAAGCCTAAGATTCCCCCTATTATTATTCCCATAACTAGAAATAATAGCTTACTACTAAAATCTTTTGCTCGTATTACTGGTATTACAATTATGGCAATAGGAACTAAAAAAGCTGAAAAGAATAAACCTTGTCCTATAATCTCTGATAAAGACATACTTAAAAATACAATAAAAAAGCCCCCGATAGACATCGGGAGCTAACCATTAAACCAAAACAAACCTAGTCTGTCAGATCTTCGCAATTACTCTTCATTCCTTATCGCCACTACTCCGTCAAACACATCTATCAGCACTTTCTTGGTATTATCTACCTCTCCTGCTATGATCTTCTTACTGAGTAGGTTAATTATATCTTTCTGTATCACACGCTTTAGTGGTCTTGCACCATACTGCGGGTCAAACCCTTTCTGTGCCAGGTAATCCACTGCATAGTCTGTAAAGTCTAGCTCTATACCTTGCTGTGCTACTTGCTCTTGCAGTTGTTTCAGCTGTATGCGTATGATACCGCTTATATCTTTTCTCAACAATGGGTGGAACATGATCACATCGTCTACCCTGTTCAAAAACTCAGGACGTACCGACTGTTTCAGCAGCTCCATCACTTGCTCTTTAGTACCATCTACCACGGTATCTATATCCTTCCCTTCAAGGTCTGCAAAGTTCTCTTGAATGATGTGGCTACCCATATTACTGGTCATGATGATGATGGTGTTCTTAAAGTTCACCGTTCTACCTTTATTATCAGTCAGGCGTCCATCATCCAGTACTTGCAGCAACACGTTGAATGTATCAGGGTGTGCTTTCTCTATCTCGTCCAGCAATACCACTGAGTATGGTTTACGACGCACCGCTTCTGTCAACTGTCCACCTTCATCATACCCTACATATCCCGGAGGCGCACCTACCAATCTGCTCACACTGTGCTTCTCTTGGTACTCACTCATGTCTATACGGGTCATCATGTTATCATCGTCGAACAGTACCTCTGCCAACGCTTTGGCAAGCTCTGTTTTACCCACACCCGTAGTACCTAAGAAGATGAACGAACCGATTGGTTTGCGAGGGTCTTGCAGCCCTGCTCTACCTCTACGTATCGCATCAGACACCGCCTCTATCGCCTCATCTTGCCCTACTACTCTCTTGTGTAGCTCATCTTCTAAGTTAAGCAATCGAGAGCGCTCACTTTGTAACATACGTTGCACAGGTATACCCGTAGCTTTAGATACATTTTCTGCTATATCCTCTGCGTCCACTTCCTCTTTCAGTAAGCGTTTATGCTCACCGTCAATACTGTTCAACTCTGCGCTAAGCTTATCTACAAGTGCTTCTTGCTCCTTTAGTTTACCATAGCGTATCTCTGCTACTTTACCGTAATCACCCTCACGCTCTGCTTGCTCTGCCTGTAGTTTCAAGTCCTCAATACTACCTTTTGCCGTATTGATCTTGTCCACCATTTCTTTCTCTTCCAGCCACTTGGCTTTCAGGGTATCACGCTCTACATTCAGTAGCGATATATCTTGATTCAGCTGCTTTAGCTTCGTCTCGTCTTGCTCACGCTTTATCGCCTCTCTTTCTATCTCCAGTTGACGGATACGACGTTCCAACTCGTCCAGCTCTTCAGGCATGGAGTTAAGCTCCAGCTTTAGTTTTGCTGCACTCTCATCTATCAGGTCTATTGCCTTATCGGGCAAGAAACGGTCTGTGATGTAACGGCTGGATAACTCCACCGCTGCTATAATAGCCTCATCCTTTATACGCACCTGATGGTGATGCTCGTAACGGTCTTTCAATCCGCGAAGGATAGAGATGGCATCTTCTGTTGATGGCTCATCTACAAACACCTTCTGGAAACGACGCTCCAAGGCTTTATCTTTCTCAAAGTATTTCTGATACTCATTCAGTGTAGTAGCACCTATCGCTCTCAGCTCACCACGAGCCAATGCAGGCTTCAATATATTTGCCGCATCCATAGCTCCTTCCATAGCACCCGCACCTACCAGCGTATGTATCTCGTCTATGAACATCACTATCTCACCGTTACTCTCGGTCACTTCTTTTATGACTGCCTTCAAACGCTCCTCAAACTCACCACGATACTTGGCACCTGCCATCAGGCTACCCATATCCAATGCGTAGATGATCTTAGATTTCAAGTTATCAGGCACATCACCATTTATGATACGGTGCGCCAAACCTTCTACGATTGCGGTCTTACCCACACCCGGCTCACCCACCAATATCGGGTTATTCTTACTACGGCGACTAAGGATGTGCAATGTTCTGCGTATCTCCTCATCACGACCGATAACAGGGTCTAACTTACCATTTCGGGCAAGCTCATTCAGGTTCTTAGCATAACGCTCCAACGAATTATACTGTTGGTCTGATGTTTGGCTATCTACCTTGCTACCTTTTCTTAATTCCTTAATGGCAGCTATCAATCCCTTTTCGGTAAGTCCTGCATCTTTCAGCAGCTTACTTGCAGCATCATTCACTTGTAGTAGACCTATAAGTAGATGCTCTTGGGTTACAAATTCGTCACCAAACTCTTTAAGTACAGCACCTGCTTTCAGTACAGCATTGTTCACCTCTTTGGTAATGCTCTGCGCAGGCTCGGTGCCACCCTGTACGGTTGGTAGCTTGCTTATTTGCTCATTCAGTTTCCCTTGCACAAAGCCTATGTTCACGTTGTTCTTTTTGAGCAGGTATGATATAGGCCCGTCATTATCATCAAGCAAAGCCTTAAGTATATGTGCGGTCTCAATATTGGGGTTACCGTTATTGAACGCCTCTTGCTGTGCCTGCTGGATGATCTCCTGTGCTTTTATGGTAAAATTGTTCAAGTTCATTTTTCTGTGTTCGTTTTACAATGATATATGCATAAAAAATGTTCCAAAGCTGTTTGCAAGAAAGAATGTCAGTTAGCAAGAAAAAGAATGGACACTATGTCTTAACCCTTGATTATCAACTGTATTTATTTCAGGACAAAATGTATATAACCTGACGTAATGGCTAAAAGAGGGTGCATTTTTTTGTAGCTTTAAACCATCAACAATGAATCTATGCACCTAAAGCTATTATTATCAACCCTTACTTTTCTTATAATATCACTACACACCCATGCTCAGGGTGAATGGGCAATTGAAATAAAAGAAGCCCAGGGTCCTTATGCACCACTCATTACTGCCGACACTGTAGGTAATATATATCTTGGAGCTAATAGTTACGACTCTACCAAGCCTTACCCTGACACCTATCTTTATATAGCTAAGCTCAATAAGGATGGGAATATACTATGGCAACAAAAAAGTGAGTATAAATCAAGACTAAATGATATTTGCTATATAGACGACTTAGATATCCTAATGTCCACTGGGTATTTTTACAATAGATATAAACTTGGTAATGCTTCTTCATATAGTTATAATTACTTTAATGCATTGACCAATGCAAATGGTAAGACCTTTTCGTTAGATGTTTATAGCGGTGCTACGTTTGACAAAGTGCTTAAAATAGATGGATATATAT
>CAZPDA010000132.1:0-8431 GCA_964585115.1 uncultured Flavipsychrobacter sp. | reverse complement strand
GCCAATAATAATTTAAAATACTATGATCTAAATACTGAGACATACACAACTGTCAACAACTTTTTAGGAAACAAATACCCTAAAAATCAATATCAGTATTTAAATTTTGGCGAACATTGCAACTATAACGATAAACTATTCATGGCTACTAACTACTACTCTCAGATAGGTGGCGGCGTCATAGATAGAGAGCTGGGTGTATATAACCCTAAAACAGGCAGTAGCGATATTATTAATGTTTATAAAGGCAGCGTATCTTCTGACCCTGTACAGTTTAACCCACTCAATGGTGCATTATATTTTATGGGCTATTATGGCATCAATGTCCAAAACACAAGAAAGATAATTAGATATTACGAAGCGCCAACTACGATCCCAGCTACTAAGCATAGTGCTATCAATAGCGTCATCTACCCCAACCCTACTACTGCCAATACAACACTAGAGCTACAGCTAGACAAAGCACAAAGTCTATCCGTTAAGCTAACAGATATTACTGGGCGTACAGTACACACCATACCTACAGCTGAATACGCTACGGGGAAGCACAACATTACGCTACCTATGGAGCAGCTACCTAATGGCAACTACCTCTACTCTATAAGAGATAATAATGAGAATTTGCTAATAAGTGGTAAGCTTGTAAAGCAATAAGAAGTTTATAAGTAACCTACATAATAAAAGCCACAACTCATGTTGTGGCTTTTGTAGTATTATTTCTTATCTGCATTTCGTTAACGAGTTATTAACAAACTTGCAAAAACTTAATCGGTAATTTCAACGTAGCTATAAGCTAACTAAAAACTGCAACAACATTATGTTACATTACGAGGATTTTGAAGCCGCCGTAATGGAGCAAACAGGAGACGAGTTTCGCAGGTGGCAGCATTTACTGCCGGCTATACCACTCGGCCACCGCTTCCGTTACATCAGAGCTTTAGAAAAAGACATCAGTCCGCCTAAAGCTTTCGACTACGTTATGTGTAGTCTGTCTATCAAAGACGATGAATTTGCTGCTTTTTTACAGCAAGCGCTTATCAGCAAGGTGCGCTACACCGAGAGTGAACCTTGTGTTTTCGCAGATGCACTGCTTATAGGCGCTAGTTAGTATTCCGTTCTGCGGCTTGCTAACTCATTAAAACCAACTTATAATACTACTTTTTGTTGCTTACCCATTAAGCTTACTAGCCTCTGGCTTCTTGTTTGTTAATGTCTTGTACTTCTTGCACAAAGTCACCTACCAGCTCATCGGCATCGCTACCATAGGCATCTACCAGTGTGCCCATCATACCATCGTTGGCACGTACTGCATATAGTACTGCATTGTCAGACGGATTTGAAGAACCCTCAAAACGATAGAAGTTATCTATTTGTACGTCTCTTGGCTTGTAGGTCTTATCTTGACCCGCTATTACCAATCCTGCTTTCTTTACTTGCAGGTTCTCTTTATACCCTTTCTTTAGTAAACTGGTCATACAGCCACTAAGGGTGCTCATGTTGTCATGACTTTCGTCTGCTGCTTTATTCAGTGTGTTATCCATAGCTAAATGTTTTTTTGTGTACTTGTAACTGTAACATCTAGCCACCTTATTTTGTTTTATAGTTTGCAGATATTTAACAAACAATATTGCACAAAATACTAGGGTAATAATATTGGTCCCAGCCAGCGCAGCCATAGCACGCCACCTACCACACTACCTGCACTGCCATATAGTATAAGCTGCCAGCGATGCTTCTTTACCAGCACAAAGGTCACATATACAAGTAAAGCACTTGCTATTATTAGTATGATAGCATGCCCCCATGTTTGGTCTATACCGTAATGGCTGAACAATTTACTTTCATCGCCCATACTACCTTTTCGTGCAGATACTTTGACCTTAAGCAGACCTGTTAGTGTGTTGAAAACATTTCGACTAAGAAAAAAGCAGAGCACGATGTAGAACAGGTCCAAGCTCTTCCATGCGTCTACTACCCTGCGGCGAGACAAGCGAAACAGTAATGCTATACCCAACAACCCTGTCAGGTTGGTTTGCAAAGGACCACCTGCTACTTGCCATACCATCTTATTCATAAGTATTCGGTTGTACTCCTCACCCAGCACTGTGAGTGGCGGGTAGTATTGGTGACCACAGTTGTAAGCATACATATAGGAATAGCCAAGATGGAAACTCTTACATCCGCCAAGCCATGCAGCGAGTATATGACCGCACTCATGTAGTAGCGTGCCAGCTATAGCAGCTATAAAGAATGCGAAAAATATTTTCAGGTTGTTCAAGTAGATACAGTTTATGGTATGATATATGTAACGCTTAACAATATGCCGTTATTATGGGCTGCTGAGATTAACATGCAATTAAAACTAAAAATAAATAATTGCACGCTAAGCCTTTACAGTGGCACCATAGCAACAATTATTAAAAATAATGCACTAACTTTTGTCGAACAAATACGACGAATAGCCGTTATAACCTACAACAAAACAATTTGACTTTATGAAGAGAACAATTACGCAACTGGCAAAGAAAGCAACGATCTTATCAGGACTTGCTTTACTATCAATGACCTCAGCAGATGCAGCAACGTACACGGCTATAGCTTCAGGAAACTTTAGTAGTGCTGCTACATGGCAAGGCGGTCTTGTACCTCCTGTCAGCCTGTCTAATGATGATGTTATCATCCCATCGGGCATGAATGTGGTATTAGACCAGAGTGTAGACCTATCAGGAGCTACATCTGTACTTACAATTAATGGTACACTATCAGGTGGTGCGGGCAACTATCTTGCCTACACATCAGGTTCACTTACCGGTAGTGGTACTATCGATATCGATAGTATATCTATGGGCTTCAGCAGCGGTTTCTTGTTTACAGGAGATATCATTGCCGACCATTACACCTCAGTTAACAGTAACATCACCGCTGCGGCAGATGTAACCGTTAATGAAACACTTGAACTGATGGACGGAACGTTCACAACAGTTGCAGGTAGCCTAACAATGGGTAACAACTCAACTATCGTTATAAAAGATGGTACACTAGCACTTACCAGTGGTCAGGTAAATCTTACGAATACATACCATGTACATTATGAAGCAGGTACTAACTCTACTGTTAATTCAGGTATTGAGTTGACAGGTTCTGGTCTTGCTGATGTAATGGTGAATGTAGGTTCAGGAAACTCAGTTTTCCTTACAAACGACCTAATGCTTAATGGAGAGCTTATGCTAACGTCGGGTAACCTTACGTTGAACAATAACGACCTTACCTTCAACAGTAGTGCAGACCTTTCTGCTAGTGGTTCGGGTAAAATAGTTAGTTCATCTCAGTCTAGCATCACCATCAATACTATGAATGGTCTTTCCGGCGGATTGAAACTTGCTAGCAGTAGTAATACCGTTAGCGACTTTACCATCAACCTTGGTAACAGTAGCGCCATGGTAAACCTAACAGGTGGTCTACAGGTAACTAATAGCCTTAGCCTACAGTCTGGTGTATTGAATGCAGGTAGCAATAGTGTTATCCTACAATCAGGCTCTGGTGCGCAACTAATGGGTGGTAGCGATACCAGTTATATCATCACCGTTATGGGTGGTTCTTTGGATATAGATGTAGCTGCAAATAGCTCGCAGATGTTCTACATCGGTACGCAGAACAACTATGCTCCTGTAGAGATCACTAACAACGGTTCTGCTACTAATACCATCAAAGCAGGTGTAGACGCAATGGTACTAGCAAACGGTACTATGGGTAACCTTGTTACGGCTACGCAGTCTGCTGTAAACGCTACTTGGTTTATCGATAATAGTGTAACCACAGGTGCTGATGTAGATATGACCGTATGGTGGAACACTAATATGGAGGTAAATGGTTTTGATAGAAGCAATGCATATATCTCTCACTACATAAACGGTGGTTGGGATGTAAATGCAATTGGTGCAGCAAACACTTCAGGTAGTATGCACAGCCTTTCTCGTGTCAACATTACTTCATTCAGTCCGTTCGCTGTGTATGATAACAACACTGCACTAGCAGTAAGCAACGTGACCGAGAACAGCGAGGTATCAGTATATCCAAACCCTGCTACTAACAATATATATGTAGACTACACGAACACTAACAAACCTGTACAAGCTGCTATATATAGCGTATCGGGCAAGTTGGTAAAAGTAGCAATGCTGGGTAATACACATAGCGCAATTGATGTACAAGACCTTAGCAATGGTATGTATTACATACAGCTAAACAATGAAGACATCAATACAACACAGAAATTCATTAAACAATAAGCTGACTTAACATACTTTAACCAAAACAAAAAGGCCGGTGAATACCGGCCTTTTCTATGTAAATAAAAACTAAAACAAATGATAACGGTTGCTACTTTATTACTGTTATCTTCTTTTCTATCTGCTTTCCATCAGCAGCTATTACAATATAATAATTTCCTGCGGATAAGTTGGCTACATTAATGCTTTTATAATACACACCATCTGCATTATCGCTCCACTGCTGTACTACCTGTCCATACATATTTACTATACGACCAGTTATTGCGGTAGTTTTTTCTGCCTCCCATTTCAGGTTTATGAAGTCGCTACTAGGTACAGGATATGCTACTAGATCAGACGTCTGCTTTGCTACACTATTAGCATTAACAGGGAAGTACATAGCATAATAGTACTGCGTACTATCATAGACACGTGGCAAAACACCCCTCACATCATGGCGATCACTATTATAATAGTCTATGTATCCAAATGAAGTGTAGCTATAGCTCTCTATAGTACTATCGTGAGACAGAAGCGTACCATTGTTACTTGATATTGTTTCTGCTGTTGTAGTAGCTATTCTTCCTTGCCCGTCATAGGTATACAAATGTGTTTGTTTTACATTAGGATTTACAACAGTGCTGGTACTATCCCCTATCAGTTTGTTATTAGCATCGTAGTAGTAGTGTATCTTGACATATGTATTTTTAGAGCCTGTTGAATAATCATAACCTGTAAGGGTAAGTAGATTTCCAGCTCCGTCGTAATCGTACACTATTACATAGGTTGTGCTGGCAGTACCGCCATTATAAAAGAAGCTACTGTCTTTTATAAGTCTGTTGCTAGCGTCGTAGAAGTAGTGCTGTTCTGCTGTTGCACTTGCCATACCTTGAATATACCCACGCTCTATAATGAGATTACCGTTATTATCATAGATATATTTTCCCGTACCCGTCAGGTTATACTGTCCTGATACATATTCGTAACTATTGAGACTATCGAGTCTGTTATTACTGTAGAGGTTCTCTACCTTTCCTTCGGGCTGTAGTTGCGATATATTGGGTCTGTAACGATACGGTATCTCCTCGACAACGTCGTTATTGCTATTGTAAGTTCTGATGGTTTGTGAGGTTACTCTATTTGGGTTATTCATTTTGTCTGAATACCACTCTTCTTTGTCAAACCATATGTCCTCGTCATTGGCATCGCTACCTCTTCCATTAGAATAATAGTACCTCGCTTCATCTTCGATTTGTAATGGTGAAGACGGCGGCATCGAACGATAATACTCGGCTCTGTCCAGTCGGTACTGCTGTGCCGTAGATGCGAGTGGAGATAGCATCAAAATAGTAAGGGCTAATGCGCTAATAGGTGTTAATCTTTTCTTCATTGTGATTTTTTTTAAGTGTTAACGATCATTATTTACAATGATGCTTCTCTTTACTATAGTGTTGTTGGCTTGTAGTATTACGATATAATTTCCTGCGGGCAAATTCCCTACATGTATACTCTTGGTATAAGTGCCTTCTACATCATCACTCCACTGCTTCACTACCTGCCCTTGCAGGTTTACGATACGTGCATTAATGGTAGTTGGCTTATCTGCTTGCCACTTTAGATTGGTGAAATTGCTACTGGGTACAGGGTAGGCAGTCAGTTGACCTCCCTTGGGTTTCACTACTGGTGCACCTACTTCAAAATAAGGATCGTAGTAGTAACACACACTATCTGTTTTTTCCTCTTGGGTAGCATCCTTGACACTGAGAATAGTATTTTTCACGTAGCCGAATGAGGTATAGCTATTGGTGGTTACATACGCATATTGAAAAACATCCTTACCATTTAAATTTGCGTATCGACCCTGTTCCTCTTTTACTAACAGGTCTTGTGCATTATAGGTGTAGGTACTTACATTGAACAAGACAGTGTATCCCAGATTGTTCACATCCCATGCACTATCACTCGCTATCAACCCTTTTGCATTATAGCTATAGTGATTACGGTGTTTCAGCGTCAATGCCGCCGATCCGTTATTTATGAACCATTCTTTAGACCTCAAACTTCCACTTGCATAATACTTGTACACCTCTACACCTATGATATAAGTACTACCATTATAGTAGGACACCATACTATCCTTTATCACACGGTTATTAGCGTCGTAACTATGATATATTGCTTGGCGTTTATGCCATCCTGTATCATAATTATATTGCGCTACCTTATTACCATTTGCATCATATTGATACACCTCACTACCATTATGCTTATATCTCTTTAGTTGAGTATTATGCCTGTAGTGGTGAATGCTATCCAGCAGTGTGCCCTTATAGGTATACACGCTCTTTAAATAAGGGGCTTTTGTAAGAGAGGGGTTGTAAGATATCGTTAGATACTCATCAACAGTTATATCATTATTAATGTTGTAGCTCTTTTGCTGCTCAGAGTATAGAGAATGTGTTCCATTATGATCCACACCAAAACCTTCCATCTTGTCGTACAGTATCTCAGAGTTATCAAAGTTGCTACCTCTGCCGTTAGAGTAGTAATACTTACTATACCCTTGCAAACTTAAGGGTTTCCCTGTGCTATCCGGAGCATAACGGTCTGCACGTATCAAACGCCACTGCTGTGCACCACTAGCTATGGGCATAACAAAAAGGAAACAGAGTAATAGTAGATAGTTCTTCATAGGTAGTTTTTATATGGTGTAGCGGAGAACTTAGTGCAATATAGTCACTTCCTTACGCAGTAGCTCACCTCCCCCTTCAAATATGACAATGTAATTACCCGCGGGCAATTCACCCACATAAATGCTCTTGATGTAAGTGTCTTCTACATCATCGCTCCATTGTTTTACTACCTGCCCTTGTAGGTTTACGATACGTGCATTGATGTGTGTTGGCTTATCCGTTTGCCACTTCAGGTTAATGAAGTTGCTACTGGGAACGGGGTAAGCTATTAGCTCATTTTGTTGCTGCACTACAGTTGCAGTGCTTACAGGAAAATGATGCTCATAAAAATGCTTATGCGCTGTAGTATCTGATGGTGAAGAGCCATAAGAATTAAACGAAATAATACTATCTACATACCCAAACGATGTATAAGTATACCTCTTAACAAAACTACGGTTGGCATAGCCAGATCCTGAAGGGTTATAATCTAAATAGTAATAATGAGTCTGTAATGCGTTCCCTCCATTATAAGTATATACTTGTAGCAATCTACTATTCACACCGCCTTGTCGTTTGTACTCTATCAATGTGTCCGACGTGAGTCTGCTACCTGTATATATAAATTTGTGCTCTTTAGAATAATAGGCAGGGTCGTGCAATAAATAAGTATACACTTCTGATAGCACTACTCTATTCATGCCGTCGTAAGAATACATGGTAGTATTGTCGTTTCGCCAAGTTCCGCCTTGAAGCCTCATGCTCATACTATCCTTTACTAAGTAGCCTGCCGCATTGTAAGTATATATTCTTTTATTAGCATACTCCGCTGTATTTATTATAGTTATACTATCCTTCTGTATCAGCAGGTTATTATTGTCGTAGTGATACTCTTCTTCTATATAGGGCATTAGTGCAAAGGTGTGCCTACTGGTGGTATCTACTCTTCTATATGCTACATGCTTGGTCACTTGTCCATTACTGTTGTATTCAAAACTATCTGTTCTGCCTACTACAAATTGCATCTGATAATCAAGTATGTACTGCACTTCATAATCAATTCTATTATCAGCATTATACACCCGCTCCCACTTTTCAACATGGGTCAGCCCTCCAAGGTACTTATAGTACTTATGATGGTTATAAGTATCGTATGCTATACTATCGTTATTGTAAGTACTAGTTCTATCGGTTTGATAGTTGTAGGTATACAGAGCAGAATCAATGGTAGAGTATAAGCCTGAGCTTATGTCATACACATTCATATTATACAATCGCCAGTTTTGTGCATTAGCCGTTACAGACGTACACAGTACTGCTACTAATAAATAGGTTATAGGTCTCATAATTGCAGTAATTTGCATGGTAAATATACTTAATTACTACCTACTACCGTTGTATACTGACTTGCTTACGCACAATACTACCATTACCGTCATCCAATACTATGTAGTAATTACCTGTCGGCAAATTACCTACATATATACT
>CAZPDA010000131.1:0-8458 GCA_964585115.1 uncultured Flavipsychrobacter sp. | reverse complement strand
TCATTATTGCTGTTAATTTTGGCAGTCTTACAGATAGTCATGGAGGTTAACAAGATAGAAACTCAAGTAATCATAGTAGGTGGTGGCCCTGCTGGAGCAGGCACTTCTCTTTATTTATCAAAAGCAGGGATAAAGCATATCGTTATTGAAAAAGCTGTTTTTCCAAGAGATAAAGTGTGTGGAGATGCTTGTAGTGGTAAGACCGCACATGTATTAAGAAAGTTAGACCCAACATGGCTGACTGATGAGATATTTCAACGTCAGCATGAGTATACACCTAGCCATGGCATTATATTCGTTGCTCCTAATGGCAAGCCTCTAAATATTCCATTCAACCCCAATAGAAAACCTGAAGACCTAGCACCAGGGTTCACTACCCCACGCATGGTGTTTGACAATTATCTATTTGAAAAGATACCATCAACATATAACGAGGTATATCAAGGTGCCAAAATAACGAACATCAATAAGGGAAATAATGAAGTAACCGTGTCCTTTCAGCAGAATGGAGAGCACTACGAGGTAAAAGCCCCAATTATTGTAGGTGCAGATGGTGATAAGGGCATTGTAAGGAAAACTATGCTTACTGACCATTTATCTGACAAGGCATATGCTGTAGGTCTTCGTGCATATTACAAAGGAGTTAAGGACCTGAATAAAGATAATTTTATAGAGTTACACTTTCTACCGGAATTACTACCCGGCTATTTTTGGATATTCCCTATGCCAAATGGTATGGCAAATGTAGGTGTTGGCATATTGTCTGATGTGGTGCGCAAGAAGAAGGTAAACCTACGTGAGCGAATGCTTGAAGCTATAAGAAACAACCCTAATATAAAACATAGGTTTGAGGGCGCTGAGTTGACCGATAAGATACAGGGCTGGGGACTGCCGATGGCAATGGAGCAGCTGCCTGTATCAGGAGAAAACTTCTTACTTACCGGTGATGCTGCAAGCCTGATAGACCCGTTTAGTGGAGAAGGTATTGGTAATGCTCTATATAGTGGTATGCTAGCTGCTGAAGCAATTGAAAAAGCAGTAGCTGATAACAATTATACCAAAGCTATGTTTGAAGAAACTTATGATAAGGTTCTATACAGGCGTTTAGGTGATGAATTCAAGATCAGTGCAACGTTACAGAAGCTTTGTCGTTTCCCGTGGTTATTCAATTTTGTAGTTAATAAAGCCAATAAAAGTAGATCCCTTAGTGATACTATAAGCTGCATGTTCACAGACATGGACCTAAGAGACAAGCTAAGGAAGCCATCATTCTACGCTAAGATATTGATGAACCGTTAATGCAACGATTAACCTATTGGTACACTATTTTCTGTATATGTTCTTTGTCGTCAATAATTATACGCATTAAATAAATACCACTGGAAAAATGTGGTGTTTGTATCGTTGTTCTATTATATCCTTCAGTGGCTGTTTCTGAAGTATTATATACTTGCTTGCCAAGTATATCGGTCATCATTATTTGCATTTGAGTACCTGATGTTGCAGCCCATTCAATATTGATGGTGCCATCTAAGGTTGGATTAGGACTAATCGAGATAACATCGTTAGTGGCAGCATAGTATTTTCTATCTTCAATTACTATATCATCTATAGCAATGCCTTCAAATGTTGCTCCTTGGTCAGTTCTAAGCACAAATCTTAACTGAAAGCTTTCTCCTCCACCCTTAGGTAAACTAATAATTGATTTTCTCCATTGCACATCACCTTGTTTACTCCATATTCTATAGCCAGTGTCATTATACCAATTACCATATTCCCTGGTATCGGGTGTCTTATCCAGTCGTTCCCATGTCGTTCCGTCAGTAGTATATTCTACATATGCAGCATCACATAATACAAAGCCACAGTTTTCTATATCCATAGCTGTGTTGAAGCTTAAAGTTGGATTACTTAAGTTACTGAGGTCAAAACATGGAGAAGTAAGATATGAGAACTCTGTGTTATTATAATTACCATCTAAGTTGGTAACCCAGGCATTACTTCCCGTATCTGCTTTTATTGTATTACCGTTTGGCAAACCATACTCCCAAGTACTATTAATACCCGATGAGTACCAGTTACCATCTCCACTATTAAAGTGTTCGATATAAGGGAAGGTTCTTATCCTTGGCTGTGTCCGTACCTGTATATCTAGGATACTATCATTTTTCAAATAAGTATCACCACTGGCTACAAGCCATGTTTTTAAGGTATAGTTTTCGTAAGCAGAAATATTAATGGTTTTATTAAAAGTGTAATCAAGTACTTGTTTCCCATTTAGGCTAGGAATAGTCTCATTTACGATAGGCTCATTATTTAGTTGGTAATATACTTGAATATTGCTTTGCTGTTGACTAACACCATTACGAATAGTAATAGTAACAGGTGACTCTTGAGGTCGTTCACAGGCAACATTTGTAGGCGATGTTACATCTAATAGTTGCACATCATTCTGAACAGTATATAGTGAAATATTATCTATAGTAATTCCTGCACCATAGTTCATATCAGCGATACATGTAGAGTCTACTTGGACAAACTCAATACCAATATCACTTGTAAAATCTAGACCATTGTTCAACAACACATCAGATATTGATAAAGAACCTGAGTTTTGCCTATCTCCTATTTGTGCTCTACTTGTGTTGTATTGGAATATTTTTAAAGAACGCGCAGTTTCATCAGCATGGTCTCTAATGTTTACTACATTATTTTCAGCACGAATCGGTGAACCATGCATTATGTAGTCAAACTCAAGCCTAACTTCAGTAATATTTGCATTATAATTAGATAAATCAAATATTCCTTTCAATGAATTGCTAATAGCAGTTGTTGTGCTTTTATATGCATCCAAACTAATAGACCTATTCCCTTCCAGTATAACATTGCTATATGGATAGCTTCTCATTCGACCTGTATCTGAGGCGTAGAACTCCCACCTTTCATTAGGGTCAAACCCTAGAGAGTCATTCAATAGAGTAATATCAGCAACAGTCTCAAAGTCTTCTATGAAATCATTAGTTAAGTCTACTGCATCATTCTTTAAATGTCTGATAGTTACAGTAAGAGTATCGTTAGAAGTAACAGGGTCGCTAGCACCTAAATTTTCAACCGCTACTTTTATGTTATAACTTCCCAAGGAAGATAAGTCTTCAGTACCAATATTATAGATATCTATTGCTGAGGTAGGAATGAAGGTTTGAGATACCCATGTACTATTGTTTATGCTATATGACAGCTTAAAACTGTCGGGTAAAACATCGTCTAGATTGACAATTTCTACTAAAACACTTTCGTTAGAAGTAAGTTCTAATGTACTATTTCCTCTACCATTTACAGGGTTGATAAGTTTACCTACTGAAAGGTCATTGTCAGATATTGCGCCCGCACAACTACCATCATTTGGCAATCTACTAATAGCAAGACTTCGATATCCTTGCAAGCCATCAACGATCGGTCTTACAGAAGCATAAGTATACTCGTCGGTTTTGAGTCCTTTTAGAGTATATGTAGTATCAGTTGTAGTATCTATAACTACTAATTGAGAACCAACCTTTTGCAATATTTCATAAGATGTAGCATTAGGTATTTTATTCCACTCAATATTCATATATCCCGGACACTGTACTGTACTTAACTCAACTAGAGGTTGTTGATTTATTGCGAACTGTCCGGTTGTATAAGCCTGAGTAGTATTATTCCTTGATATTCTCATTAAGCATGCTCCTGAGTTCACCTGTTCAGGTACATACCACACAAAGTATGTAGTGTCAGGAGATATTGTATTGCTTATAGTACTCCAAGCTCCACCATTGTTGGTAGAATATTCAAGTGTTATGTTATTAGAATTATCTGATGCATACCAATACATTCGTAAAGAATCTCCAGCTTTGACCTGTGCACCTTTTCTAGGGTATTTCATTTCAATACCAATTGGCTCAAGATCATATGCTACAACATACCGTTGACTACCTGAAGGTATAGAGAACCCTTTAACGTTTATTGTATAGGTGCCTGCTTGTGGATTATATATTGTTACTTGTTCGGTATTGTTTAAATGATCAGCACGTTGTGAGGCAGCAGTTGTAATTGTAGCAATAGATGGATCAGGAACTAAAGGTAACCGTACTATATTGTTAGGGTCAGTAACTTCCAAATCTAAGTCATTAACTAGCTGTGTGCCGGAAGATGGGTTAGCTGCTACATCATGATAGCAAAGCATTACTTTTAGTTTAGCACTATTAGCAGGTACTGTGATATTTACTTGTTGTTCTGCACTATTGCTAATAGTATCTACATAATACCAGTTGCTATCTAGGATTTGGATAGAACGTTTCACATTCATAAAACCAAACCCAAAGCTAAAGTCAGGTCCAGGAAGACCAATATCATCAGTACCATTAAGTAATATTGTTTTTAACACATCACTTTTAGGGTCAACACCAGCATTGTTTTGCTTATAGCGTTGAGCTATTATAGCTGCTCCCCCTGCTACTTGGGGACTAGCCATACTAGTTCCACCAGACACAAGGTACTCTTCTGTCTTAGTCGTAGAGTTTACATCTACACCTACAGCTGTTATCTCAGGTTTCAATCTACCATCTCTTACCGGGCCACGAGACGCATCACTTGCATTTACAAACCATTTGTTAGTGCTTGTTACTACGACATTGTTTTTGGCTGGCTGATACCCTCCAGTCACTGTGCCAAAGCCTTTAGGCAGAGGAGAGCAATCTAAATACCCATCATTTCCAGAAGCGAAAACATGTAGTATGTCATTATAATCCAATGCAAGCTGATCTACCATTTCAGAGAGTACGTCGTACTCTCCTGAATAGTTACAATTACCTACTGCAGCAGCATATGAGTTATTAGTAATTGTCATATGGTACTTATCATACAAAGATGGGGTTTGGTCTATTATCAAACTGAAGAACTGATTAATAAGAGTAGCATGAGGAGCCATTCCTTCTCCTTTAGGGTCTATAATACCCGCCCCCCCTACTATTCCATTTATATGTATGCCATGTTCTGTATATGAAGCCGGGTTAAAGTTTATTGTCCTATCCTTTAAATCAATATGATAATTTCCTGATACGTTATCACCTATACCAATAACTATACTGTCACCTCTTAGGTTGTACCCACCATGCATATATGGAGAGGATAAGCTACTTAACCCAACAGCAGTTTTAGATTCAAAATTTAAAGGAATATCTTGTTCTAATAGTGTTAAATATTTAACTCCATACCAGCTACATAGCTTATTCAGCACTGATGAGTTAATAGTAAGTTTGTATTTATTATACCTCTCTAACCCACTTTCTATTATGGTGCCACCTAATTCTTTAAAGTAATTGTATGCATCATTTTTATTTACAATTGAGTATGTTGAAACTATTAAGCTTATAGATTTTGTACCATTATTCACTTTACTGGTAATACGCTGATCTATCTTCCACTCCTCTTTAAAGGAAGTAATGAAAGTTCCATACTTTTTTAGAATATCAACTTTTGCTCCTTTAGATAATACTGATACATAACTGTTATCCGGTATGTAATCTAATAATTGAATACCGTTTTGAGATAATTCTTGTTTTAAAAGCTCACTTGGTAATGATGAAAACTGTATCAAAACCTGTTTAGGAGATGTTATAAGCTTATTCTTGTTAATCCATTCATCTATATTATTATTTACAGAAAGAACGTTACCTTTCAAATAAATAGATGAAACAGGCTTGTTTTGAGCAGATGCTACATATGTCAGTATGCAAAAAACAGAAAACAAAAATATACTGTAAGCTTGTTTTGATAAATATATTCGCATCAATATTTTTTTGACAACTATCTTACAATTTAAGACATTAAAGCTATTCTTAAACAGATTTTGTATTCACATTGTCTTAATAGTGCAATATTTATGTGATGCTATGATGCTATTTTTCCTTAAATTTAGTGTTTACTCATGTGAACAATAACATGAACTATCTAAAATAGCACTAAATGACTTGTATATGCAATTAAAACATCTACTATTATCCTTTTTACTTCTATCTACTTTTTCTTCTGTAAATGCACAAGTTGCTAGAGTGCAGGTTATTAATAATACCGGAGACATGATGCTTAATGCTGTTGATGTTTACTTTGACGGGTTATTGCTAGTAGATGATCTGACCTTTAGAACCTCCACTGCTTTTTTTGATGTAAGCACTTCTGGTACTGTTGAGGTAGGAGTTGCTTTAAATACAGCACTTACTATAAATGATACTTTTTATAGCCAGACCGTATCAATGATGCAAAATAACATTTACATTATTGTATTAAACGGTATTGAAAGCCCAAGCGGATATTCTCCTGCTACACCTTTTGAAGCTCATGTATATAGCATGGGTAGAGAAAGTGCTACTAATGCAGCAAATACCGACTTACTTTTCATGCATGGTGTGACCGACTTAGGAACTTTTGATATTAGGGGTAACCTCGATATATATGCAGATAATATCAGCTATGGTATGTTTAGCTCATACAATGAGATACCAACTAATGATATGAAGATTAGAACTACTAATACTTTAGGAAACGAAATTAATGAGTTCTACGAGGCACAATTAATATCTTGGTCTATGAACAATTTAGCTGGTGTTGTATGTGCTTCTGGTTTTGATGATCCATCTAGCAATAGTAACGGTCCAAATGTTGGTTTTTTCTTAGCCAGCTCTCTTGGTGGTCCAATGATACAATTACAAACAACAATACCTGATCCATATGCAAGAATGCAGTTTATACACAATAGTGCAGACACCACAGTTGATACTGTTGACCTATATTATATGGGGGAAAAGGTGTTAGATGATTTTGCTTATCTAACAGCTACACCTTATTTAGATGTATATGGAAGCACTCCGGCAGAAATTGGAATTGCTCCAGCAAACAGTACATCTATAAATGATACTTTCTATAGCACAACTCTAACCTTTGATTCAGCAAAAACTTACTCTGTAGTAGCACACGGTATAGAGAGCGATACTAATTATAAGCCTTTAGTGCCATTTATGGTCAGTTCTTATAATAATGCTAAAGAAGTAGCATCTTCAGGCTCTGTTACTGAAATATTAGCAATGCATGGTAGTACTGACGCCCCTACAGTTGATATCGTAGAAGGTACCAATACTTTATTCAATAACATCTTCTACGGTTTCTTTAGTAATACTTATTCATCTGTCAATACCCAGAATTATATTTTTGAACTTACAGATGCAGGTGGTCAACCTATAGAAGCTTATGAAGCAAACTTAAGCACATGGGGTATGCAAGGTAAGACAGGTACATTAGTTACTACAGGTTTTATAGAGCCTGATAGCAATAGCCAAGGACCTGCTATTGCTCTATATATGGCAATGCCTGAAGGTGGTCCTTTAGTACTGCTACCTAAGGTAGTATCAGTAAACCATGTTAGTAAAGCTGATAACACTATTACTGTTTGGCCAAACCCAGCTAGTGATATATTACATATTGGCGATGTAATGAATGGAACAGCTAGTGTATATGATATAACAGGGAAACTAGTTTCATATACTACAATACAAGGTAATAGTATAAATATTAGCAGCCTTCCTTCAGGTACTTATGTTATTAAGGTATTTGACGGTAAAAAGAAATATCATGGCAAGTTCATAAAGCAATAAACTAAGTATTTTTAGCACCAGGTATAAATAAGCTCTGTATAAATACAGAGCTTATTTATTTACAACAAGTTTAAACCCAACTCCATACGCATTGAGCAATTCAATCGTTGTATCTCCTTTCAGCAATTTCCTGATCTTACTAATATAAACATCCATACTTTTTGCTGAGAAATAATCATCATTACCCCAAACTTTTTCGAGAATAGTATTCCTGTTCACAAGTTGATTTAAGTTTCCTGCTAGTATGTGTAATAACTCTGTTTCTTTAGAACTTAGCTTGAGTGTTTCGGCTCCATCATGCAAAGTTCTGTTAGTATGATTAAGGGTGTACTTACCTATTCGCAATACATTAGGTTTTGTTTTTAAGCTAGACTGTGTACGGTTAAGCACAGCATTAATACGCATATACAGCTCTTGTGTATTGAACGGTTTGGTAATATAGTCGTCGCAACCATGCTCAAAACCTTTAATCTTATCATTTTGCATACCTCTTGCAGTGAGAAAAATAATAGGTATTTCAGGTTTTATTCGTTTTAACTCTTTTGATAATGTAAATCCATCTTTTACAGGTAGCATTACATCTAATAAACATAAATTGTAATGACTTTTTCTGAATTCATCAAGACCTGCATTGCTATCTTTACACCAGTTTGTATCAAAACCTTTGTTGTCTAGGTTTTCTTTCAACAACATACCTAGATTAGTGTCATCTTCTATAAAAAGTATTTTATTCATATTACTACTATTTTTTAGGTAGATACACAGTAAACTGA
>CAZPDA010000130.1:0-8520 GCA_964585115.1 uncultured Flavipsychrobacter sp. | reverse complement strand
ACATCCCACTCCAGCTTCCATTGGAATGTCCAACGGTGGTTACACTTATCGTAGTTGATGTTAAGGTCCCAAAGCAATCCTGTAAGCGGATCTGCCATTACACCCTCAATGTAGTCTGTACCACCACGCTGATAGATAGCGTCAATAGCATCGATGTCTTGAAGGTCTGTAGCGAAGATGCCCGCGTTGCGGTTAAAGCTCACAAACTTCAACATCTGAGGGTCGAATGTAAGGATGTGCTCTGTAGCTGTGTCTTGGAAAGCATCGTTAATAAGGCTATCGTAGTAAGCATGAGCGCGGCTCATTTGCTGCACGTTCTGCCCTTCATTGTTTGGCGTACCAATAGATACCGCCTTGCGCCAATGGAACACATCTGTACCACCTACTATGAATGGATCAGAAAGACCGCTATCGCGATAAGTACGCTCCACTTCCCAAAGCCCCATAGGGTTTACTTGCCCTGTTTCTTTGTCCATGAATGGTAGCATTTGGTCTTCTGCTCCGTTTGGTAAAAGACCTGCATTGGCTACTAGCAGGTTTGCCAATTCTACAGCAAGCTTACGACGTACCGCAGGCAATGCTGCATTGATAGCCGCCTTTGCATGGTCGCTGAAAGTATAGTTACCATCTACATAGCGAATATCATCGCGGTTCAGTTGGTATACGGCAGATGCAGTCTTTCTACTTACTTCAAAGAATATCTGCTTAGGTGCTACTACGGTACCTGTATCGCAAAGGCTTTCTTCGCCCGTGCCTTGGTCGTCGCAGATGGGTGCATAGTAGTTTATCTTCAATTGGCGTTTCTTACCCGCCTCAGACTGCATGTCTGTTTCCACTATGCTGGTATTGTATTGGCGTGCATCAAGCATCGCAGCCAACACCTCATAAGGTCTCCCTTGTTGTGCATACTGCAATACGCTTTTTTGCGTAGCCTGCATGGCATTTTTAAAGCTCATGATATGGTATAGATTTAAAGGTTACCCCCTGTGTGGGCACAGCATGGGCTATACCCTGTGGGGAACTATTGTTTTTCGATGTTCATTGAATACCTGTGCCAAGGAGTTGGCAACGGGTGATAACGTATGTATTGAATAGCCGCGTCCGGCTATGAGGAATGTGTGAAGTATACTAGCGTGTCTCTTCCGTCCATGCTTGTATGGCATCCATAGGGCTTGCTTCAGCGTCAGGCAATATCAGTCCGTTGGCAAAGGGGTGTGCCTGCTGTCCTGCCTTTATTTCAGCGGGCGACAAATGCCTGTTGTCGTGTACCAATATACCTGCTCGCTCTGCCCATGTACGGGCAAATGTTTCATCCGTTATAGGTTCGTTTTGCTCTCCTATCACGGGCTGCCCTTCTTTATAAAACTCCAGTCGCTTGGTCTCTTCGTTATAGCGCACCTCATATACCTTTTGCATACCATAGCGCAACATCTCTGCCTGCTCTTGTGCATCTCCACCTTTTCGTGGCAATTGTTGTATCATATTCAGGCAACGGTCGGTAATGGCTTGCTGTGTATACTTGCTACGCTCTTGCGATAGTTGCGACTCGTAGTTGGTCTTTATCTGTTGCAGTTCTGTTTCGTACTGCTGTGTAGCCTCTGTGTGCGATGCATCCATAGCCTCTTTACACTTTGCCAATAGCTGTTCGATGTTCATATCTTCCAGCTCGCGCTTGTGCACGTTGAACACACGCTGTGCTGCACTGCGCAATGCACCTGAGTATCGCCCTAGGAAGTTCTGCTCATAGTCTGCCTTAGACTCTTCTATTATAGTAGGGCGCAAGGCATTGCTTATCTTATCGGTAAGCTCTGTGGCTATGTTATCTAAGTTGGCTGTTGCATCTGCCTCTGCATCATTTGCCACAACTTCCACATCGTTTACCAGAGCGTTGAGTAATTTGTTGGCTTGTTCTATTGAGAGTTTCATAATGATAGTTGTTAGTGTTGTAGGTGATTACTTCGCTTTTTTTTTAACCATAAACTTGGTCTCATCTCCGTAGAAACGTTTGTAGCTCTTTTCAGGATAGAAGAATCCGCTGTGGTCTTTCTCCGTTCCGTCCTCATTCAATGCTACTATATATACATGCCCTGCGGGAATGTTCAGTGTCACATCTTGCGCTTTTGAGGAATCGGTATTGCTGACCGATACAGGAGCCAACACTTCGGGGGCATTAGCGTTTTCTTGTGTTTTCTTTTGTTTTGCCATTGTTATAGGTTTTATAATATCTTGAATTCTTCGGGATATTTAGCGGCGAGCATCTTTGCAGACTTATAACCCATCTGCACTACTCTGCCACTCTTTTTGTTGTGTAGCTGTACGGTAGTTGGTTCAGGCACATCATCAGGTTGTAGCTGCTCTACCTTTACGGGTTGTAATATATTGTTGTGAGATTCTTGCTGAGCCAGCAGGCGTTGGTATGCCTTCTTGGATAAGCCCAGCTCCAACAGTTGTTCGGGAGTGGCGCCCTCATGCTCTCGGATGATCTTTGCATCCTTAGGTGCAAATCTTTGTGTTTTCATGTTTTGTTTCGATAGTGTTTACAATAGCAAATATACAACATTTATTTTAATGACAAAATTTATTTGAAAATAATTTTATTGTTGTAGTAAAACCACACGTATACATCAAACAAACTGTAATCCATTTGTCAAATACAGATATGTTATAGCACAAACATTTTAGTATTTAGTACCTTGTATACAAACTTTAGAGCAATGAAACTTTACCTACCCTTCTTTCTTTGTTTACTATCATTAGACCTAAGTGCTCAAACACTTAAAAGCTTTGACATACAGACAGGAGACCCTAACAAACCACAAGCGTCATCTTACCCTGCATTGCTTTATAATCATAACGAAACTCTTTTCTTTAAAGCACGAGATAGTGCTCATGGCAACCAGCTTCATAAAACTGATGGCACTTACCAACCAGTAGAAATTAGGATCAATCCATCTTATAATGACCATAATATTAATTTTACAGTAAGCCCTATAATGACAACGATAGGTAATGATCTCTATTTTGCAGGAGATGATAGCATACACGGGCAAGAAATATGGCGCTATGATGGTGTACAACCGTATATGGTAGCAGACTTAGACTCTTCTAATAATGCCATGCATGCCAATAGTAGTAACTATATTAATTGGCTATACAGTACGGGTGAAAATATAATTTATGCCAGAAAAAATAGATCGGGTAAGGTATTAGCCTACAATACCAAAACAAAAAAAGAAGAACTGCTGCCTATAACTTTCAAATCGGGCACACCTGTCTCTGTAGTCAACAATACTATATTCGCAAACTTTCTGATGCCCAACAGCGTCGGATTGCTAAATATTGAATTAGCTACTTATAACTTATCAACAGATTCATTGACCTACTATGAGCTAACACCGGGTTCTGGGGGTACAACTATCACTGAGTATATAGTAGATAATAAAAAGGTATACTTTTCAGGAGGTTCGCAACTTTACCTCTTTGATACGGAGAACGACCCCAGACCTGTGCAGTTAACCGATACCAATGAATTCAACAATGGAAAATTCTATATAACGGACCTTTTATGCATGCATCATGGCAGCATATATTTTTCTGCTGTACGCAATAACAACTATACTTATGCCTATCTCTACAAATACGATCCGCAGAACCAAACTACCAGCTTTGTAGACAGTACCCATGCTAATATCAAACAGATGGTATCTTATGCCAATAAGTTATTTTACGTAGCTGTAGATAGTAATTATGGCGAGGAGTTATTTATGATAAATGAGCAGGGCAATGTATCTCTTGTCGCTGATATCGGCACGGGTAATGATAGCGGATATCCATGGAACCTAACGGTAGCTAACAATAGTTTATTCTTTAGAGCCATTAGCCCTACTATAGGGAATGAGCTATTCGTATACTATGATGTCACTGCAACTGTAAAGAACACAAGCTTTACTGCTACAGTAGCGGTATACCCCAACCCTGCGCAAGATGTAGCTCATATAAAAATGGATCTGCCTACAGCGCAACACCTTACCATTACCCTCACAGATATGCAAGGAAGAACGGTATACAATATCGGACTATCAGAATATCACAATGGGATAAACATAGTAGATATTCCTACTAATGATATACCCGCAGGCATGTATATCTACAGCATCATTAATGATAAAGGCAGCACTATGATGAGTGGTAAATTACAAAAGCATTAACAGCAAAAACCTAATCTTAATAGCAATAATTGGTTTCAAAAGCTATTTTTGCGACTACTGGCAGAGTTTGTACCTGCATCAACTTTGTATAAAATATGTCGCAGAGAAAGATCAAGATACTGTTTACCATCAACAACTTTAATACGGCAGGGATGAACCTTGTACTCAAGGACATAGCCCAAAGCCTTGACCCCGAGGTATTTGACCCGTATATAAATGTGATGGCATATACCAACACAGCTACTGAGCTGGAGCTGAAAAAACAGTTCACTATGCTCAACATCACGCTAAAGCCATCGCGCAGGCCCAGGCTGGGTTACTTCTTCAAGATCTTCAAAGCTAGCAAAGAGATGAAGCAGCACAACTTTGATATAGCCCACTCTTTCGACTATGCATCTGACTTTAGCGAAGGACTGATAATGAAACTAGCAGGAGTACCTTGGGTGGCAGAGAAAACCAATCTTGCCTACACACCCGGAAAATGGCGCAAACGTTTGGCACTTACGTCTCGCATTATAGCATTGAGTAAAGCACAAGCAAGCCTGTTCCCTGAGTTCTCTAAAAAGACCACCGTGATACCTACGGGGGTAGACCTGAACCTATATGAGCAGACCACACCGGCATCGCGCATAGACCTTGGGCTAAGTGCCGATGATATTGTACTGATATCCGTAGCGCAGATAGTACCCATAAAGGCACACAAAGAAATAATAAAAGCATACAACGAGATAAGAGAACAAGTACCTAATCTTAAACTACTATTTGCAGGGCGTGATACGGACGACTTTGCGCAAGAGGTAAGAGACCTGATAAAGCAATACAAACTAGAAGATAAAATAAAGCTACTGGGGCTACGTAGCGATATACCTGCATTGCTAAAGATGAGCGATGGTAAGATACTAGCCACAAGAAACATAGACCAGCGCGAAGGTTTTGGCGCGGCACTGGTAGAGGCTATGAGTGCGGGCAAGCCCGTTATTGGTACTAAGAGCGGTGGTCCTGAAGAGATAATACTACATGGGCATAATGGCTGGCTGGTAGATGCCGAGGGTTATCAACCACTGGCACAGGCTATGCGTGAGTTTTATAACGACGCTGCCAAGCGCGAGCAATATGGCAAGAATGCATTGCAAACAGTAAAAGACAAGTTCACCTTTGAGACCATGCTAGAGCACTATGCTCAGGTATACAAAGAGGTGGCTAAGAAATAGTTTACATTAACCACAACAAACAGAGAACGCCCCATCCATCAGGAGGGGCGTTTCATTTACCTAACATTTAATAGGGTTGGTTATTGCTTTATGAATCTTTCCGTTTGTTTGTTCTCAAATACTATGACGTACATTCCGCTTGCATAGTTAGTAACATCCAGTCTATTAACAACCTTTCCTGTATACACCACGCTACCACTTATACTTACCACACGCATCATAGTACCTTGCATGGCTTGCGGCACATCTATATGCACATAGCTTGTAGCATGGGTAGGATATACTTTTATCGCAGCATGTTTTACCAATTCGTTCAATCCTGTTGGGGTGATGAGCGTAAGGCTATCGTTGGTGAAGGGGTCAGACCAGCGGGCATCGCTATAGATAGCCGAGCCTGTAAGCGTTCTTATAAATGCTGCTAAGCGTCCTTTCTCTTGCTGGGTAAGGCGCAGGCGAGCCAAGTTGCCACCGGGGCGTAGCTTAGCATCCAGGTTAACGTTATCAGTAGGTATAGAATCGTAGTGGTTGATGACATCCATTAGTGTATTAAAACCATTCTGCCCCGCATTGTGCATGAAGCCCGCATTAGGAGCACCATTTGCATCCACCACATCTCTTAGCGATGGGCTGCGCGTATTGGTCAGGTCGGTACCACCTGCAAAGCTGCCTATCACACCATTGTTACCCGAGTTGGGTGTAATGTCGAACTCAGGCGGAACATGACAACCCGCACAGCCTGCGCCTCCTGCTACACGCACACCATTAGCATCAAACTGTGGTGCACCAAGAAACAGTTGCTTACCCATGTTCTCCTGATTGCTAAAGTTGGGGAATGGCTGACCATCGTTATTCACCTGTGCGCGCCCTGCATCGTACTTACTATCAAAGGACTGTATGCTACGCACAAATTGAGCTATTGCTAGCTGCATACGCTGCTCGGTAATAGTAGCATCGCCAAACACGGCGGTGAAGAGCGAAGGGTAATACCAAGTATTGTTCAGCTTGGTGATGAGGTCGTTGATATTGGGGTCTCCATTCTGTCCGCTATAGCCCATCTCTGCATGGTCTTGTATAGGCATAGTGGTTTGCTGCTCTAGTGTGGCAGCACGCTCATCCCAAAAGAACTTTCGCTCGTCTGAAAAGCGGGCATTGACCAAACGCATACCATGACGACCCGTAATACCGTTCACGCCCACACTAGCAGCGGCGGTATCGCCAAAGGCTAGCTGCTGATGGTGACAACTGGCACAGGCTATGGTATTGTTTACCGATAGCTTTTTATCATAAAAAAGTATCCTGCCCAGCGTAGCACCTACATCTGTAATGGCATTGTTGGGCGGCGTATTGTCTTTAACGATATAATTGGGGATGGATTGATTGGCGTAGTTGGGTAGATCATTGAGGTCTACAGTAACTGCAAGGGCTACTATGGCTATTAGCAGTACGCCTATAAGCTTTAGTTTCTTCATAATTAGGAGCAAGTAAGAGGTTAACGTGTAGGCATGTAAGACCTCATAAATATAAAAAGGTTTAATGCCTTGTTATATTATTTTTGGAGGGGTAGCTACTTGCTAACCTAACTCACTCAAAACCAATACAGAAGCTAGTATACAAGCATTCACTAAGCATAAGACGAAGTGTTACACAACTATTACCAAATACTTATGCGCTAAATATTTTATCAAAAGCTCTGTGATCCCAAGGACCGATCTCATACTGTGTTACGATAAGCTTGTCTTTATGGTATATCTTTATTCGTAAAGGATTCATCCTCCGTCCCATCCCTATTTCCTTTACACGAAACTCACCTCTAGGAGCTTTTAGATGGTACTCCTTATCTCCCTTAAGATATGTGATACTTAGGTTCTTTTCATCAAGACTGAAGCGTGTGATGAGCTGACCAAACCTACCCTTACTACTAATACCCCACAGCATATAGCACACTGAGGTTACACCAAAAAGAAGAAAAAGAATAGACATGTCTGTAGACCAAATAAAACCAAGTATAGAAGCTACGAGCGTAAGCAACATATAAATTGGCTCTCTAACCTTTCTAAAGTGATGATAGTCTTTTATGTAATGGTCTTCTACTACCCAGTCCATCCAATAAAGATAAGAATTAGCGTGATGCACTAGAAGCTTACCCAGGCTACTTTAGCCACTTGCTTTCTTCCACTTCTTTCTACTACTACTGTTGCGTATGTTTTATTTTCCATGTCATAATCAGACAACCCAATATAACCGTAAGTAAGTTCTTTATTACTTGGAGTTTGATATAAATGGTTTCTGCTTACTCTACCATTGTTATACCTACATATTACCCCATTACAATTCTTAGGTTTGTCTACCTCATTTACTTCTTGTGGTGCAACATTATTATTCTCAGGAAAATCATTAAAAATTATATAGCCGCTAGCATCAATAGGGATAAAGTCATAAGAAAAGAAATAGTTAGCTACAGAAACACCACTACGCAATGACATTGGGTCAACTCCTTTCTTAGCATCAATCATATAGTATCCTTGGTATAACTGTGTTCCTTTATGTTCCTTATACACAGCATATGCACTTAACTCTTTGCCTTTGTCATCTAATATAGCAATGCCTGCACTCCCAAGGTATGTATACACATACATATTAGCACTATTATTAGTTTTTACTTTCACATACCTACTTTCAGTAATTACTGTTGTAGTATTATCCTCATTGATGAAAAAATTTTGTGGTGCTGCTGTTATATCTTTATCTTTCTTTAGATTAAAGTCTTTATCAGCATATGCTTGCACTCCATCTAGAGTTAGTGTTGTAGAGATAATAGGTTGCAATGTATTAACATCAATATATTTCATTATTGGTATGAAGTAGGTAGTATTTTTCTCTTCTTTATTAAGGTTACTAAGAAGTTGTACCATGTCATTATTAGCATTAAACTTTGCTATAAAACTAGCATTATCATATTGCACATCTATTGTAAGTGTATTATGCTGCTGAACTCCACTAACAAGGTCTATTAATGACATAAAAAGAGAATCTGTATTATTATCATCACTTACTGTAAACAGCTGCCCATTGGGTAAGAAACAAGAAGTTCTGTACTTAAC
>CAZPDA010000129.1:0-8592 GCA_964585115.1 uncultured Flavipsychrobacter sp. | reverse complement strand
TTTTCGGGCCTTGTTAACCATGGTTTTGCAAGCGGCTAACCAACCGTTAACAAATAAAAAAGCCCCGCATAGTGCGAGGCTTTTTTAAAATATTGGCAATTGAGAGTTCTTACTACTTTATTCTAAAAGCTTTTTTCACCTTTGATACAAAATCTAATTTCTCCCAAGTAAAGAGTTCAACTTTCATAGTCTTCTTTTTACCATCTCCGCTTACAAAAGTTTTGCTTACTACTTCTGGTTCGCGACCCATATGTCCATATGCCGCACACTCGCTATACATCGGTTGACGTAGCTTCAAGCGCTTTTCTATGAAGTAAGGACGCATATCAAATACTTTCTCCACTATTTTAGCTATCTGACCGTCATTCATGTCTACATTAGCAGTGCCGTAAGTATTGATATAAATACCCATTGGTTTAGCAACACCAATAGCGTAAGAAACTTGTACAAGCACCTCTTCACAGACACCTGCTGCTACAAGGTTTTTAGCTATATGGCGTGTAGCATATGCTGCTGAACGGTCAACCTTACTAGGGTCTTTGCCAGAGAATGCACCACCTCCATGAGCTCCTTTACCTCCATATGTATCTACAATTATCTTACGACCTGTAAGACCTGTATCGCCGTGAGGACCGCCTATCACAAACTTCCCAGTAGGGTTGATGTGATAGTTGATATTGTCATTGAATAAAGACTTGTATTGACGATAACGTCTCATGATACGAGGTATAAGGATAGATTTTACATCTTCTTCAATACGCTCACGCATTTTCTTTTCTGTATCAAAGTCATCGTGCTGAGTAGAAATAACTATAGTGTCAATTCTTACGGGCTTGTTGTTATCATCGTATTCAAGTGTAACTTGACTCTTAGCGTCAGGACGAAGATATTTCATTTTTTTACCCTCATGGCGGATAGCAGCAAGCTCTCTAAGAATAACATGTGCCATATCAAGAGCTAATGGCATGTAGCTAGTCGTTTCATTAGTAGCATAACCAAACATCATACCTTGGTCACCAGCACCTTGATCTTCTTTTTTCTTTTTGTCAACTCCTTGATTAATATCAGGAGACTGCTCGTGTATAGCAGATAGTACACCACAAGAGTTAGCTTCAAACATATACTCACTCTTAGTATATCCGATCTTTGTGATCACTTCACGAGCAATATTTTGAGCGTCTATATAAGTATTGCACTTTACCTCACCGGCGAGTACAACCTGACCTGTAGTTACAAGTGTTTCACAAGCTATTTTTGAGTTTGGATCCCATGCTAGGAAGTTGTCAACTAATGCATCAGAGATCTGGTCTGCTACCTTATCAGGGTGTCCTTCAGATACAGACTCAGAAGTGAATAAATATGGCATTAATACTCTCTTTTTTGTTAAATAATGATTGCGAATATAACTAATATTCTGTTTTATTCTACGGTAACTGATTTTGCTAGGTTACGTGGTTGGTCTACATTGCATCCACGCAATATAGCTATATGATATGCTAACAGCTGTAAAGGTATGCTGCTGATTAGTGGAGATAACACTTCTTCAGTTTCAGGCACCTCTATTACATGGTCAGCTATCTTACTTAGTTCTTTATCTCCTTTATGTACTATAGCTATTATTTTACCCTTACGAGCCTTCACCTCTTGTACGTTTGATATGATCTTCTCATACGCACTTTGGTTAGTAGCCATAAAAACAACTGGCATCTCTTCATCAATTAGTGCTATTGGTCCGTGCTTCATTTCTGCAGCAGGGTAGCCTTCAGCATGTATGTAAGAGATTTCTTTTAGCTTCAAAGCACCCTCAAGAGCTACAGGGAAGTTGTAGCCACGACCTAAGTATAGGAAGTTGCTAGCATCTTTATATATTTCAGCTATTTTTTTGATCTGGTCATCAAGCTTCAATACTTCTTCTATTTTTTTAGGCATATTCTCTAGCTCGTATAATATTTCACGAAGCTTAGATGCGCTAATTGTCCCTTTCTGCTGTGCTAGTTGTAGGGCTATTAGTGTAAGTATTGTTATTTGTGTAGAAAAGGCTTTAGTTGATGCAACCCCTATTTCAGGTCCTGCGTGTGTATACGACCCTGCATGTGAAACTCGTGCAATAGATGAGCCAATAACATTACAGATACCATATATTAATGCTTGACGCTCTTTAGCTAGCTCTAGTGCTGCTAATGTATCAGCAGTTTCCCCTGACTGTGATATAGCTATCACTACATCGCTCTCGTTAATTATAGGGTTGCGATAACGAAACTCAGATGCATATTCTACCTCTACAGGTACACGAGCAAGATCTTCTATTAAATATTCACCTATCAATGCACTGTGCCAAGATGTACCACAAGCTGTGATGATAAAACGCTCGGCATTTTCAATACGAGTAGCATATTCACTAATACCACCTAGTTTTATCCATCCTTGCGTGGCATTCATACGTCCTCGTAACGCATCTGCTATTACCTTAGGTTGTTCGTAGATTTCTTTAAGCATAAAGTGCTCAAAACCACCTTTCTCTATCATCTCAAGGCTCATCTCTAGTTTTTGTATTGCAGGAGATGTTTCTACGTTACCTAGAGTTTTTATCTTATAGTCGCCATTTCTCTCTACTACAGCATATTCTTTATCGTCAAGGTATATTACGTTCTTAGTATACTCTATAATAGGTGTTGCATCAGAAGCAATGAAAAATTCTTCTTCACCAATACCTATAACAAGTGGGCTACCTTTACGTGCTACAATTAGCTTGTCAGGGTTTGCCTTATTAATAACGGCTATAGCATATGCACCTACTACCTCATTTAGTGCTATACGTACAGCGTCTTCTAATTCTAGATTATCTTCCTTCTGAACTTCCTCTATCAGGTTTATCAGTACTTCTGTATCTGTATCTGAGTGAAAAATGTACCCTCTTTTCTCCAGTTCCTCTTTTATAGAAGCGTAGTTTTCAATAATACCATTATGGATTATTGCAAGGTTTTTTGATTGAGAAAGGTGAGGGTGAGCATTATCATCATTAGGTTCGCCATGAGTAGCCCATCTTGTGTGACCTATGCCTATGGTTGCGTTTAGGTCTTTTCCGTGAGTTACTTGCTCTAAGTCAGATACTTTACCAGCTTTCCTGTATACATTTAAGTTGCCGTTTAGCAGTGCAACTCCTGCACTGTCATACCCTCTATATTCAAGGCGTTTCAGACCTTTGATAAGTATTGGAAAAGCTTGCTTCGTTCCTATATAGCCAACTATGCCACACATAATGGGAAGATTTTATTGAGGTTTTGAGTATACTACATTTAACTTAACACTATAGTCACTGTTAGTATGATTTCTGCCTCCTGCTACTAATCTATACGCTGCAGGGAAACCTTTTGCACCAACAATACGCAAATGTAACTCTTCCCGCTTATCTTTTATAGCCTTTTGCACCTCTCTCGGTATGTTAAATGTATATTGTGTAACTGTTACTCCGTTTATAGAAAGACTGCGTTGTGTGCCACCAATGAAGTCAATTGCAGCTGCAAGGCTACCATAATTACGGTCTTCTATCTCATAAAGAGTACCATCGTCATTAACACCAAACGGGTCAAGACGAATAGGACCTGTAAATGTAGAATCAGCATAGACGTTGCCCGTGCTTATTTTGGTTATTACCAGTTCTGCTTGGTTTACAATAGCTACAGGGAGTTGGTCAAAGTTTTTGATGCGGATGTCTAAAACAGCACCAGGCTCGTTTTGCATTAGGATTACTGGGTCAGATTGATCTTTTGTAGACTCGTAATTGTCAATTATGGTTTTTGCAGGTGTTCCGTTATAATTCCTGCTGATCCAGTTGTAGTGTGCGCAGTCTTCTCTGTCAAAGCTAAAGAAGGCAGTTTTAACTTCAGTAGGGTTATCATTTTCACGATAATAGAACACCAAAGCAGCCCTACCATAATCTATAGTTCCGTCTAAGAAAAAGTATGGAAGTGTATTAGTATTCTGGTTCGTATCAGGTTCTACATAAAAACCTTTATATCTATCTATGAAGCTAGCCGCTGTAGCGAATATTGAAGAATTGTTTGCAACGTTATTCTCAAACTGTTTTACAAATCCGTTTGGATTTGTAACATCTAAAGGGAAACGTATGTGCGCAGGCACTCTGTTGCCATTTATTAGCATTGAGTCTGAGCTGGTAGCAGCTCTTGCTGCTTTTCTAAGTTGTGCAATATCAACAGATAGTGTAGAAAGAGGGTTAGCCCTGTCTACAGTCTTAGTTTGAAAGCTATAATAATCTTCATCTATACTAATAGACTCTGTAAGCTCATATAGGTTAAGAGTTTGCGTAGCAGGGTTGAGGGTATCTCCCCAGCTAAAACCTGTAAAAGGTAATACAACGAATGCGGAATCCATTGTATATTGCTTAGAGGTAAATATGAAGCTATTGGTAGGAGGTAATACCTGAAAGTATATACCTGCGTTCGTTTTACCAAAATAAGGGTCTACTACTGTGCCCACTCCATGTATTACACGCACACCACTGATATTGTCACTTGTATTCAGTGTATCAATAAAAGCGGTTTTGGTAATGATGTCAAAAAAGTTGTCTGGGACCTTAATAATTCCAACCTGATCATTTCCGGGTGCTATATCTGCTTTCACTATAGAACCTTCCTTACAGCTGTGTAAGAATAGCATCATAACAGCCGGAACAAGTCCTGCCAAATACGAAAAACGTTTACTCAAAATTCTGCTTATTTTCTGCTAAGGTGATAAAAGATATACTAAGACTCTGTTAAGCTTTGGTATAGTTCCAATAGAGACGTAGCATCTTCTTTCCATGCTTCGTCATACTTAACTATTTTCTTGTATCTGCTAGCTTTTATCTCTGTAGTTATTTTGTCATCCAGCTCATCATCTCCGTGTATCACTACATCTGCATGCTTAGCACCGCCAAATGTTAGAGAAAGGTTGTCTCCACCTTTGAATAGCTCAAGGTCCTTTTCTTTGATGTCGTTGCTGATAGCTGCTTTTTGCACAAAGTTGTCGCCCAGTGTCTCAGAGAACTGGTTAGACTGTGCAGTATATAGCACTTTGCTGTAGTTGAATACAGGTTCTTTTTTATAAGCTGTCTTTAAGTATAGCGGTATTAAAGATGTCATCCATCCATGGCAATGTATGATGTCTGGAGGCCATCCGAACTTCTTGACCGTTTCAAGCGCGCTCTTACAGAAGAATATCATACGCTCGCCGTTATCATCAAAGAACTTGTCTTGATTGTCGCGGAATACTTGCTTGCGCTTGAAGTAGTCTTCATTATCCATGAAGTAGACCTGCAAGCGTGCATTAGGCAAAGAGGCAACTTTTATGATCAACGGGTAATCATCTTTATCGATAATAATGTTGATACCCGACAAACGCACTACTTCATGCAGGCGGTGACGGCGTTCGTTAATAACACCAAAGCGAGGCATGATGATCCTCACCTCTAACCCGGCATCAAAAGTTTTTACTGCAAGATCGTTGAGTATCTTGGCAAAGTCTGTAAATTCGATGTAAGGAGAGAGTTCATTGGCAACAATTAATACGCGTTTTTTGTCTGCAGACATGAGTATCTATTAAAGTTGAAAAAAGAAAATATGTTTGTTATGATAAAAATCGTCTGCAAAATTACGAAAATATTAAATTCCCTCCGTTACTTTGTCGCTTCAGGCTTAAATAGTTAGCATGATCATCTTCAAAAAAGTAGCCGATATACAGCATTACTTACTGAGTATCAGGGATAAACAGGGGGCTGTAAACTTCGTGCCTACTATGGGGGCTTTGCACGATGGACACCTGTCTTTAGTGTCAGAAGCGAATAAATTCGACGGAATAACGGTTGCCAGCATCTTTGTGAACCCCACACAATTCAATAATAAACAAGACTTTGAAAAATATCCAATATCTGTAGAGCAAGATATACAGATGTTGATAGATGGTGGTTGTGATGTTCTATTCTTACCGTCTGTTGAGGAGATGTATCCTAATGGAACCAAAGAGATGCCAACTTACGACTTCGGCTATCTCAACACCGTTTTAGAAGGAGCTAAACGCCCGGGGCACTTTGAAGGCGTAGGACAGGTCGTTGCACGCCTATTAGATATCGTTCAGCCTAATACCATATGCATGGGGCAAAAGGACTACCAGCAATGTATGGTGGTGAAAAGTCTGCTGACCCAGATAGGCAAAGCAGATATGAACCTTGTAGTTTGCAGCACGCAAAGAGAACCCGATGGACTGGCTATGAGCTCTCGCAACCGTAGACTATCAGAAGGGCAGCGTGCAAAAGCGGGTTTGTTGTACCAATGTTTGGTGTCTATACAGACCAAGCTAGAAGAAGGGGATTACCCTAAGGTGCAAAAGGAATGTATGGATATATTGGCCGAAAAAGGCTTTGATGCAGAATATGTATCACTAGCTGACGCTGATGACCTTACGCTACTGGACAACTATGATAGCAGCAGAAAAATGGTAGCACTTATAGCGGCAAGTATTGGTGATATAAGGCTGATAGACAATATGCTGCTGAACTAGAACCTGTAGCTATAGCCAATACCATTACCCGTAAAACTCACTCCTGACAATATTTTATACCAGCTCTTATTGCGCGACTGATGTACCGCATACATGGTGCCATCAAAAAGTAGCAAGAATACACCTTGCAGTGCTATAGATCTGCCAAAGCCACGCCATTCGGCAGGGTTGTTGAAGTCGCCGGCATAGGCATTGAGCAATAGTCCCGAACCAATATAGGCAACATCCAAACCTGCATTTAGCAGAAATAACCGTTTGTTAGACTCATACCTGTTGTAAGCATCAGCACCGCTTAGCTTTTTGCCTTGCTCTTTCATAGCACCTCTGTAGCCACTATAGGCTATTATGCCATTTACAACGTTCCACATGGCATTCATGCCGTGAAATGCTTTCCATTCCTCGTCTTGCGCAATAAAGTAGCCCGCTGTGCCCGATATTATATTAGCCGCAGCCCATCCGCCCAATACGGTCATGCCAGTTCTGTTGGTCTGTATGCGCTGATTATTAAGGTGAGCAAGGCTATTTTGCGACTGAGCAAAAGCAGTAAGTGTAAGGGTAGAAAAGAGTGCTAAAAGAAATGCTCTGTTCATATAGTAATATGTTTCCTATACAAACAGAACATGATATGAAATAGTTTAATTACTACTTGACCCTAGATATCTTAAGCATATTGGTAGGTAAATGCTCTTCTACAGGAGTGCTACCTGTATTAACGATGATGTCATCGGTATTAAGCAAGCCTTTAGACTTCAGTAGCTCCATTTGGTCAGCAAATATTTCATCCAGACCTTCCTCATGCTCGTAGAAGAATGCTTGCACGCCCCAACTTAAGCTCAACTGGTTCACCAAAGACTCTGTCTTAGTGAATATATATAATGGTGAGCGTGGACGAAAGCTAGACAGCATAAAGCCGGTATAGCCAGACTGTGTCATCCCGATCAGAGCATGGGCATTTACATTTTTAGCTATCTCGCAAGCTGTATAGCACAGTGCATCGCTCAAGAATGATGGCGAATGTGGCTGTGGCGTAAGGTTGCGATTGTAAACGATCTCTTGCTTCTCTACCTCATTTATAATGCTTACCATGGTCTCTATCACCCGCTTAGGATATTGCCCCATAGCCGTTTCTCCACTGAGCATCACAGCATCAGCACCTTCTAGTACCGCATTAGCAACGTCTGTTATCTCACTACGGTTAGGTCTGGTACGGTCCATCATACTCTCCATCATCTGCGTAGCTATGATCACAGGCTTAGCTCTGTGTATACATTTACGCACAATGTTCTTTTGGATCATTGGTATCTGCTCTAGCGGTAGCTCTACACCAAGGTCTCCACGGGCTACCATTACCGCATCACTGGCAAGTATTATCTCGCGCAGGTGCTGTAGTGCTTCAGGTTTTTCTACCTTGGCAATTATCTTAGCATGACTTCCTTTGTCTTTCAGTATTTTTCTAAGTGCATGTATATCGTCTGGTCTACGTACAAATGATAGTGCTATCCAACCAATATCTTGAGATACGATGAAGTCGATATCGTTCATGTCTTTCTCAGACAGCGATGGTAGTGATATGTTCGTGTCCGGTAGGTTCACGCCCTTTCTTGATGATAGCATACCCGGCACTAACACTTTAGCTTTCACACGTTTATCACTTGTTATCTCCTTTACCTCTACCTCTATTTTACCATCGTCCAGTAATATCTTTTCACCTACGCGTACATCATTAGAGAAGTTAGGGTAGGATATATATATATTATCGTGTGTGCCGATGGTCTTTTCGTTGGTGAAGTATATCGTATCACCCATCTGCAGGTCCAGCGCATTATCCTGTATCTGCCCTACACGTAGCTTAGGACCCTGAAGGTCGGCCAGTATGGCTATGTTGAAAGGAAAATCGGCATTGATACGGCGTATGTGCTTGATGACCTCTTTATGCTCATTGTGCGTGCCGTGAGAAAAGTTGATACGGAAAACGTTGACACCTGCCTCTACAAGACCAAGTAGTTTTTCATATGTATTGCTGGCGGGGCCTACGGT